>NZ_LRRB01000251.1 GCF_001646865.1 Aldersonia kunmingensis
ACTCTGGGGCCATGAGCGCGAGGCCCAGTACGCGCCTGGACTCGACGGCGTGGTCGGCAAAGTGGTCGAATGATCTTGTGTAAGGACGTAATTCGACGGTGCTGTCGTTGAGCATCGCCTGCAGGATCGGACCGTCACCATCGCGCAGGCCCGCACGCAACCAGTAGGGCAGACCGATCTCGGCATGGTCGGCCATACGCGCGCCCACTCCCGCGAGCGGCGCGACGACCTCGATACCGTGCTCGCGCAGCTGAGCCGGCGGCCCGATCCCCGAACACAACAGCAGTTGCGCCGATTCGATCGCGCCGGCACACAGCACCACCTGATCGGCGGCGATGAGCTCCTCGACTCCGTCACGCACCGCGCGCACGCCGATCGCCGTGGTGCCATCGAACTCGACGCCGAGCACCCGTGTCGCTCCGAGCACGCGCAGGTTGTCGTGGTTTGCCACCGACCCGAAATACACTGCAGCAGTGTTGATTCGGTTGCCGTTATCAACATTGAGCGGGATGGGACCCACCCCGTGTGCGTGCGGTGCGTTGTGATCGGCACAGTAGTCGTGGCCGGCATCGAGGCACGCCTGGGTGAACGCGGCGCACGTCACCGACAGCAGATCCGGCGCCTGCCTGCGCACGGGGACCGGACCGGACCGGCCGTGGAAGTCATCACCGAAGTCGTGATCGGTCTCGCAGCGCCGGAAGTACGGCAACACCTCATCGAAGGACCAGCCCGCGGGCCAGCTCGCGAAGTCATCGGGCGTGCCGCGCACGAAGTAGGCACCGTTGACCGCGCTCGATCCCCCGAGCACTCGCCCGCGCGGCACATCACCGGTTATGCCGAATCCGACATCAACCGGGAAATGCCGGACCCATCGGGAATCGGGTCCGATCGGCAGCGTGGCGGGATCGAGCAACTCGGCCGGAACAGCGGAGTGCGGCCAGGCCGGTCCCGCCTCGAGGAGCGTCACCGTCGCACCGAGTGCCGACAGTCGTGCGGCGAGCACACTTCCGCTGCTGCCCGCGCCGACGATCAGGAAGTCAGCCACCGAATGTTGGTTTGAGCGCCTCTACGCTCCGCGCGCGGACGGCGCCGCGCCACAACCCTGCGCCGTAAGCAATGTCATCGAGCCGCTTGTAGGCGACGTAGCGGACCGGATCGAGACCGCCGGATTCCTTGTGCTTCCACCAGTCTGCGAGACCCTCACCGATCGCGAGCGCGATGGTGATCTGCCGGATCCGGCTCGAGAAAATCATCGCCAGTAGCGTCACTGGCCAGTAGTGCCGACACGCGGCGGAGGCGAGTTGCCACAGCCCGGCCCAGAACCCCTTCGCCGCATAGATGGCAGCGACCCGGGTCGGTTGGTCGAGTTCGACGAACGTGCGGCGAAGGCGCAGCACCGTCGTGCCCATCGCGACGAGCGCACCGAAGATGCCCCATTTGGTCAGCGTCGCGAGCAGGGCAGCGGCGGCGAAGGTCCACGGCGAGACGTTCAGTGGAGCTACCGCGCTCGCGTGCCGCTCTCCAAGCGGCGCGGCGCCGGTGCCATAGAACATCTTCCGGCTGAACCATTGCATGAACGTGACGCGGTGATCGTGCGCAACCTGCGCGGCCGGCTCGTATCGCAACCGCCAGCCGGCCTCCTCGAGGCGCCAGCACAGGTCGACGTCCTCGGCCACGTGCATGGTCTCGTCGAAGCCGCCCTCATCGAGGAGCACCCGGCGGCGAGCCAGCATCGCGGCGCTCGGCACGTAGGACACCGCACTGCGCGCCCGGATCTGTGCCTCGCGCGGACCGAGGTCCAGCGATGACCGGCTGTGCTCGTAGCGGGCGAGGTCGTTCGATTCGATGTCCAGTGCGACGATCCGCGGCGCAACGAGCGCCACGGACGGATCGCTGAAATGGCCGAGCATCACCTCCAGCCAGCCTGCCCGGGGAACGACGTCGGAATCCAGGAACGCGACGAATTCAGTTGTCGCTGCTCGCATTCCGGCATTCCGTGCCGCGGCGGGTCCGCGGGCGACGTCGTGCCGGAGCACGGTGACCCGGGAACCACAGGTGGAGAAGGTCGAGCTATCGATCGGGGCGTCGGAGCCGTCGTCGACGATGATTACGGGGTGCCCGCGGACAGCGCTGAGCAGTCGCTCGAGTCCGTCCCGGTTGTTGCGCGCCGGCACGACCACGGTGACGTCTTCCACGGCCGGCATCAAACGAGGGCGGGGGTTCCCGACGCCCGAGTCGAGCAGCCGACGAGCTACCTGAGCGGTCTGCTGATCACTGACCTCGAGGAACCCATCCCCGATCATTGCCGCGGCCGCCGGCGCCAACTTCAGCATCCTGGTTGGAGAACCGCCGATCAGCACTCGGCCTTCGGAGAACGAGCGCACACGTGGATCGATCCGCACCCCGAACCCGTCGGGAAGTCGGCCGTGACGCATTCAAGCGATGCTATTCGATCCGGGCTCAGTGGGACACGGCAACCCCGCAAAGAATTTGCCGATTACCGCAGCCGCCCGGATTCGTCTGGCTCCCACCTGGCGAAACCGTCGTTCGCGAGCGCGACCATTCGCTCAAAGATTTCTTCACCCTCGGCTGCGGTCGCCCCGGCCGGGTCGCCGAGGACGCCGTTGTCGGTGACCGCGGCCATGCCGCCGGCACGAAGTCGGGGCAACAGGGCGGCGATCGGTTCGGTGTTGCCGGCCTCGGCCAGATCGATGCGCACAGACTCGGGGTCGAGGTACAACATCAGTGCCGTCTCGGTGCGGCCGGCGTGGGCGTCAGCGCCAGGCACAGCGCACGGCAACCAGCTTGCATCGCGGCCCTCGAATCGCAAGAGCCGCACCGCATCCGACACCGCGGACGCGTTCCCACCGTGCCCGTTCACGAAGCAGATCCGGCTCGCCCACCGACAGCCAGAGCGGCCCATTTCGACCAGGACCGAGCGCAGCGCCTCAGTGCCGATCGACACCGTTCCCGCGAAACCCTCGTGCTCCCCGCTGGCACCGAATGCCACCGGCGGTGCGACGACGCCCGGCAACCGGTCGGCGATCGCGGCCGCGATCGCGGTGTCGGTCGACAGTGGCAGATGCGGCCCGTGTTGCTCGACCGAGCCGACCGGGACCACGAGCGTCGCGTCCGAGTCAGCCAACTCCGGCCACCGGTGTCCAGCCAACCGATCCGTCATAGCGATACCCCCACTCGATAGCCCTCGCGCACCGCGGCGTCGATGCGCCGCGGCGCGAAAGCGTCTCCGATACAGAACAGCTCGAAGACATTGCCTGCCAGCACTTTCCGAAGTTCGTCTATCGGCTCCTGATGCACGGCGCACACGACGAGGTCGAAAGACTCGGCGCTCGTGTATCCGGTCGGATGATGCATGAGGTCGATCACGACGCGGCCGCCTTCGGCGCGCGCGCCCATCGGAACGACGTCGGTGCGGGTAGCAATCCGCTTCGCCGACGCCCGCTGCAGCCACCCGGGCAGGTCCAGGGTGAGTCCGAGATCCTGACCCACCACGAGCGCATTGGTCGCGAGGGTCACCGCGCATCCCTGGTCCGCCAGCAACTCGGCGACGGAAGTGCCCTGATGAAACCCGAGTTCGTCGTAGACGAGGACGCGCCCGCCCCCCGCGCCGGATCCGCCGGAGAGCACGTCGCGCACGTCCACGACGGCGGGGATGTCGCCCGCCCAGTCCGGGCGCCTTGACCGAGCACCGGTCGCCACCACAACTGCGTCCGGATCGGCACCCGCGACGAGCGCCTCATCGGCGGTGGTGCCGAACACGAACTCGACTCCCGCGATTAGGCATCGTTGGTTCAGATCGTCTGTTACAGAGCTCAATTCGCTGCGATACGGCGCCCCCGCGGCGAGCGTGATCTGTCCGCCAACGGTCGCTTCTCGCTCGAACACCGTCACGCGATGTCCGCGTTCTGCCGCAGTGGCCGCTGCCTGCAGCCCTGCCGGTCCCGCGCCGATCACGACGACTCGCTTGCCGCCTGAGCGGACGGTCGGCGCCGGGAGTGCCTCGACTCCGGTGCGAGCATTCACGACGCAGCCGAGGGCCTGGTTGAGCCCGACCCGGCCGATGCAGTCCTGGTTGCACGCCAGGCAGGTACGCACCGGACCGCGCCCGGCACGGGCCGTGGTGGCGAACTCGGGATCGGCGATCTGACCACGCACGACGCCGACCAGGTCGCAGACCCCGTCGGCCAGTGCGCGCTCGGCCTGGTCCGGATGGCCGAACCGGCCGACCCCAATGACCGGTAGTTCCACTGCCCGCCGGATCGCGGCGGGGATGTAGTTCGCGTACCCGCGCGGCGTCGACATCGACGCCTCGATGGTGTGCAGCGACGCGGTTGCGACACCGATCGCGGTATTGATGTAGTCGACCGCACCGGTTGCGGCTACCACCTTCGCCGTTGCGACCGCGTCATCGAGTTCCGTTCCGCCCTCGATCTTTTCGTCGCCGCACAGCCGCACCCCGAGAATGGCATCGGGGCCCATCGCGGTGCGCACCGCCGCGATCACATCGAGCAGCAGACGCGTCCGGTTCTCGATACTTCCGCCGTAGCGATCCCCACGATGATTCGTCGCCGGGGAAAGGAACGCGCGCAGGATCGACGATTGGGAGCACTGCAACTCGACGCCGTCGAAGCCGCCCTCGCGGCAGTTCGCCGCGACACGAGCGAAGCCGTCGATCACCTCGTCGATCTCGTGGTCACCGATCTGCTTGGGCACCTCACGGAACATCGGGTCCGCGATCGGACTCGGCGCCCACAGGGGCAGGCGCGAGTACATGCCGGTGCCCTGGCCGCCGTTGTGATTGAGCTGCGCGAGGATCGTGGCGCCGTGGCGATGCACGGCGTCGGTGATCGCACGATAGCCCTGGATCACGCTCCGGTCGTACCCGCGGATCAGTTTCTCGTATGGCCGGTCGGTGGGGTGGGTGGTGTGTTCCTCGGTAATGATCAGGCCCGCACCACCTTTCGCGCGCGCCTCGTAGTAGGCGGCGTGCTGCACGGTGGGCAGTCCGTTCGTCGCATAGTTGGTCAGATGCGCGCAGAATACGATGCGGTTGGCCAGCGTGTGCGTGCCTACTCGGATCGGGGAGAGCAGACGCGGGTAGGGCTCGGGGGTCATGCGGGCCGCCCCGTCGATGAAGCGACGACGGCGAGCGCGGCGGCCCGGCCTTCCCGGATTGCTTCGGCGATGGTGCGCGGCGCGAGGCAATCCCCTACCCGTGCCGCCTCGGGGTGGGTGCGCCACAACTCGTCCTCGGGCAGTCGGTAGCCACAGTCGACCACCGTTGCGCACTCGACGGTGCGGCGGATTCCGGTGTTGACGTCCTCGAGAACCGCGCCGTCCGAGCCAACCTGGCGGATAACGACGCCGAGATACCTTGTGACACCGGCCCTTATGAGCCGATGGTTGGCATCGACGAGATCTCCGGACATCGCCAGCTGACTTCCCACCAGCCGGTCACCGGTGGCGAGCGCAACCTGGCATCCGCGCGCGACGAGCAATTCGGCAAGCGCGACGGCGATCGGACCGCCGATCGGATCGTCGAGCAGGATCGGGCCGTCGGGAAGGTGCGCGCCGGCGAGCACCATCGGCGCGGTCAGGAGCCTGACCGGCCGGTCCACCCGGTAGCCCGGCGTAGCAGCGCGACTGCCGGTCGCGACGACCACCGCGGTCCCGACGTTGCTAGCAATCGCGAGATCCACTGCGGCAACCTCGGTTCCGATCTCGAAGCGGACGCCGTGCGCATGGCATTCGTCGGCGAGCCACTCGGTGAGCCGGGCCAGACGCTCGCGTCCCTCCCCCACGGCGGCCGTCGTAGTCATGCCGCCGAGTCGGCCATCACGCTCGCGCACAATGACCGTCAGGCCCTTGGCAGCCATCACCCTTGCCGCCTCCAAACCGGCCGGGCCGGCACCCACCACAAGCGCAGAGCCGGATACCGATGAGGCGGGTTCCGTTTCGATGCGATCGGCTTCGTGGCGCGCCTCGGGGTTCCCGATGCAACCCACCACCGGATTGCGCACATCGCGTACCAGGCAGGCCTGATTGCACAGCACGCACGGGCGAGGGGCACGCCCCGCCCGGGTCTTGCGCACCAGATCCGGGTCGGCGATCTGCGCCCGCGTCATTTCCACCACGTCGGCGACGCCCGCGTCGATCGAATACTGCGCCTCTACCGGGTCGACCATGCTGCCCTGCAGGACGACGGGTACCGCTCCGCCGGCCCGGGCGCGGATCGTTCGGCACAGCTCGGTGTTGAAGCCTGGTGAGACGTGTGCGTCGGGCCGGTATGCCGAGGAACGCATCGGACCACCCCGCACCACGGTCAGCAGATCGATCGAATCCCTCAGTGCAACAGCATCTTCGGCACCACCTTCGGGCGTGATGCCCGCCCATGGCGCGAGTTCGTCACAGCACATCCGCAGTGCGAGAACAGAATCCGTTCCGATACGGGCGCGGACGGCGGCGATCACCTCACGGGTGAACCGCAACCGATCGGCACCGTACGCGTCGGTCCGGCGGTTGGTCAGCCCCGACCGGAACTGACGGAGCAGTCCTGTCGCGCCAGCATCGAGTTCGACTCCGTCGGCCCCGGCGCGCACCGCGAGTTCCGCCGCATCGGCGAAGCCCGCAATCACCGCAGCAATATCACCGTCGTCCATCTCGCGCGGCAACTCGCGCGAAGCCGGGTCCGGCACGCGGGAGGGTGCCAACAGGACGCCGCGCGAGTACGCGGTCGAACCCTGCGAGCCGGTGTGGGTCAGCCCGGCAAGGAGGAGGGCGCCGTGGGCCTGGCAAGCGGTCGCGGCGGCACGCCAGCCCTCGACGCATTCGGTGGCGAGCGGCGCGCGCTCGTAGGGCCAGTCATCGTGGTGCACGGACGCGTACTCGGTCACGACGATCCCTGCTCCCCCGCGCGCACGGCGTTCGTAATAGGCGACGGACTCCGGTGAGAGTGCACGGCCCGTGCACAGATTGGTCTCGTGCGGGCCGAACATCACTCGGGACCCTGCGATCCGGCCGGCGAGTCGGAACGGCTCGGTCAACGACAGCCGGTTCAACTCCGATTCGACGCCGCTCATGGGCACGATTGCCCGCGTGCGGCATGACCGGACATCGACATCTCCTTGCGCTGTGAGCTGGCTCACCACTTTAATGGCATCGAGTGCACAAACCAACGGCGGGGCGCCGTGTGGCCTGCGAAGATGGCGATATGACCGACAGCGCGAGAACGGTGGGACGAACCGAGGTGACCGATCATCTGCGCCGTCGTTCTGTGGGCACCAGCGGGCGGGGCCCATCGGGCCATATCGGCCGACGCCCGGCGACCACGAAGGACCGGATCAGCGGTATCGGCATCGAGCTGTTCACCACGCGCGGCTTCGAGGAAACCAGCATCGATGAGGTCGCCGAGGCTGCCGGCATCGCGCGCCGGACCTTCTTCCGGTATTTCCCGTCGAAGAACGCCCTTCCCTGGGGCGACTTCGATGTGCACCTGGCCGAGATGCGCCGCCAGCTGGCCGAAATCCCCGCGGACACACCGCTTGCCGACGCGCTGACCCGCGCATTACTCGACTTCAACGACGTCCCGCCCGACCAGGTCGCACTGCACCGAGCCCGCATGTCGTTGATCCTCACCGTGCCGTCACTGCAGGCGTACTCGATGGTCATGTACGAGGGCTGGCGTGGTGTCATCGCCGACTACGTTGCGGTTCGCACCGGCGGCGCCCCTACCGATCACGTCCCGCGCACGATCGGCTGGCTCATGCTTGGCGTCGCGGTTTCGGCGTACGAACAATGGCTGCGTGACGACGACGCATCCCTGTCCGAACTGCTCGGAATTGGGGCACGCAGTCTTCACGAGGGCCTGGCCGGACTCGCCCCCGAGAGCCGCTGACCAGGCACGATCGTTCCGCTTGTCACCGGATGGCTCGGTCAGTACCATCTAACTAGAACACGTTCTAGTTTTGCCCTCGGGATTGGGAGGATTTTGCCGCGATGACCACCGTTGACGCGCCGCACGGCTCCCGCTCGGTCATCGTGACCGTCGCGGATGTCATCGCCGAGACCTCCGACGCCAAGTCAGTGGTGTTCGACATCCCCGACGAGCATCGCGCTCGGTTCGCCTACAAGCCGGGCCAGTTCCTCACGCTGCGCATTCCGAGTGATCGCACCGGGTCTGTCGCGCGCTGCTACTCGCTGGCGTCCTCCCCGCATATCGACGAGCTGCCCAAGGTGACGATCAAGCGCACCAAGGACGGCTACGGCTCCAACTGGGTCTGCGACAACCTGCTGCCGGGTGACCAAATCGAGGTGCTGCCGCCGTCGGGCACGTTCACCCCGAAGGATCTCGACGTCGATTTCCTTCTCTTCGGCGCCGGCTCGGGCATCACGCCGGTCATGTCGATCCTCAAGTCCGCGCTCGAGCAGGGCCGCGGCAAGGTCGTACTGGTCTACGCCAACCGCGACCAGGACTCCGTCATCTTCGCCGGCGAACTCCGCGAACTTGCTCGCGAGTACCCCGACAGGCTCACCATCGTGCACTGGATCGAAACGGTGCAGGGTCTGCCGACCGCGACCCAGCTCGCCACTCTCGCAGCGCCGTTCACCGAGTACAACGCGTTCATGTGCGGGCCCGGTCCGTTCATGGACGCGGTGCACGATGCGCTCGCCAAGCTCGAAATGCCGCGTACCCGCGTGCACGCCGAGGTGTTCAACTCGCTGGCCGGTGACCCGTTCGCCGATTCCGCGCCGATCGAGATCACCGCTGAGGACGAGGCAGACGCCGCGACCGTCGAGGTGGCGCTGGATGGTGAAACGCACACGCTGAAGTGGCCGCGCCGGCAGACGTTGGTCGACATCATGCTGGCCAAGGGCCTCGATGTGCCCTACTCCTGCAACGAAGGTGAGTGCGGCTCCTGCGCCTGCACCATCCTCGAGGGGAAGGTCGACATGGAGAACGACGAGATCCTCGACCCCGCCGATATCGCGGACGGGATCATCCTCGGCTGCCAGGCCCGCCCGACGAGCGACAGTCTGAAGATCGAGTTCTAACACGCCGGCGCAACGGGTGCACCCACTCTCGAACGCGGGGTGCGCACCCGCTCAAACACAATTTGCTCTCGTTTGACCTGGCTCCTGAGTGCAAAACTTGTTCGTGGGTGCGAAACTTCGCACCCGGCAGCAAAGTTTGCACACGGGAGGACGCGAATGACGAACCCGGACCGCATTACGCCGCCGCGCTGGCTCAAGCCGATGAACCGCGTCCTGCTATTGGTGCGCCGCGTCGGTGTGATGCGGGAACTGCATGTACTCACCGTTCCCGGTCGCCGCAGCGGCAAGCCCCGGCGTACACCACTGACCGTCGCCACGGTCGGCGGATCCCGCTATGTGGTTGAGGGGTTCCCCGGCGCCGACTGGCCGCGCAACGTCCGTGCCGCCGATGGCCTGGCCGAACTGTCATCGGGTAAGTCGATCGAGCGCGTGCGCCTCGTAGAGGTGGACGCGGCCGAAGCCAAACCAGTGCTGCGCGCCTGGCCCGCACAGGACGGCGACGGGGCAAAGATCATGCTCAACGCCGGAGTCGTCGAGGATGTCACGCCCGATGCGTTCGAGAAGCTCGCCGGCCGCTGCGCCGTATTCCGTGTCGAAACAGCGTGATTGGGTTCAACCGGTAAGGGCCCGGAGCCGCGCCCGCGTCTCGGCGTCGAAATGCTCGGTGGCGTAACTCAATGCGGTGCGGCCCATTTCGTGGGCATGCTGCTCGAGGAAGTCCAGCAGCACCGCCCGATCGACCCGCTTGCCCACCTCGCGCAGCATCCAGCCGACAGCCTTCTGCATCAGGTCGGCGCGGTCGGGTAGGAATCGTTCGGCGAGGACCAGTGTCGTGCTGGCGTCGCCGGCCTTGATGAACGCGAATGTCGCCAGCATCGCAACGCGCCGCTCCCACAACACATCACTGGCCGCTAGTTCATCGAGTAGATCGCGCGGGCGGTCGAGCAACCATGCGCCGAGCACGTATTCGGACGACGAGTCCACCAGATCCCAGTTATTGACCCGTCCCCTGCGCACCGCCGCGAGGTACTGCTCGACGATCCGCTCGCGAGCAACGGGATCGGCGGTCCGTGGCCGCGACACCCGCGCGAACTGGGCATTCAGAATCAACAGGGCAGCGAGCCGATGCTCGTGCACGTCACTGTCGAGGAGTGAATCCACCTCTGCGGGAGGAAGTTCGGTGAACCGCTTGGCTACCGCCCGGGTCGCCGGCACGCGCACACCGATGAAGACATCGCCCTCGCCGTACTCCCCGGGCCCGGTCTTGAAGAAGCGCTGCAGATGGATCGCGTCCGCAGGATCGGAACACTCGGCCAACGCCGCCGTCACCGAAACCGCGGTCTGCGGTTCGCCCGAGCCGGACCGAGACTTCGTCGTCACCGTGCGCCCAGCGCGCGACCGGCCTCGAATGCTGCTGCACCGGGCGGCAATTCGCCTTCCCGGCCGCTCACGATCACTCGAACGGAGCCCGGCGTCGTTCCGGCCGCCCGGCCGAGTTCGTCGATCCGCCGCACCGTCTGCGCGGCGACGGCTTCCGCGCTGTCGAACAGCCGCACGCCGATTGGAAGCGCAGCCGTGATCCCGCCAACCACCAACGGGTAGTGCGTGCAGCCGAGCACAACGCCCTCCACGTCGGACGGGGTCGCCTCGACCGCCGCGGCAATGGCCGTGTCGACCGCGGGTAGGTCCCCTCGGTCGATCGCATCGGCCAGCCCGTGGCAGGCGACCCCGACCACGTCTGCGCCGTTGCCGAAGCGCTCGATCAGCTCCGCCTGATATCGGCTAGCCGTAGTCGCCGCCGTCGCCCACACCGCCACCGAACGGCACACCGCGGCGGCCGGCTTGATCGCGGGGACCGTGCCGACTACCGGCACCTGTGGGCCGAGATCGGCGCGGACATGCTCGAGCGCGGTGACGCTTGCCGTATTGCAGGGCAACACGACAGCGTCTGCGCCGCGCGCGACGGCTGCGCGGGCGGTGTTCACCACCCGCTCGATCACCCACTCCTCCGGCTTGGGGCCCCAGGGCGCGCCGTCCGGGTCGAGCATCAGCAGCAGGTCCAACTCGGGCCGCAGCTTGCGCAGCCATGCCGAAGTCGGCAGCGACCCGAGCCCCGAGTCGATGAGCGCAACGGTTACCCGCGGCTCATCGACGGGCGACTGATCCGGATTCACGACGACAACGGTAGTGCCAGCGATCCGCGGGCACGGATCGGGCACGCGCCTTCAGCCGAGCAACTCCGCGACCGGCACGCCGTTGGCGACCTTCATGCGAGTCTTCATCACCTTGCCCGGCAGGCCGGCACCGACCACAGCGGTCAGCGCACCCTCGCGCGAGTAGTAGGCCAGGAACTTGCGGCCGTCGTCCTCGACGATGTGCACGTCGTCGTCGGCGGCCGGGGTGCCCAGCGCCTGGATCTTGATCTCGTACTGGTCGCTCCAGAAGTAGGGCACCTGCGCCGAAGGCGCGGTGTCCGCACCGAGCATCGCGGCAACGACGACGCGGGCCTGCTCACCGGCGCTGGTCCAGTGCTCTACGCGCTTCTGCCTGCCGGTCTGGTGCTGCCACGCGGCGACGTCGCCGAGCGCCCACACATGCGGCGTGCCGGTGCGACCCTGCTCGTCGGCAAGGACACCGCCACCGGCGGACCGGTCGGCCAGCGCGATGCCGGACTCGGCGAGCCACTCGGTGACGGGGTTCGAGCCGACACCGACGACCACCACGTCGACGTCCAGTTCGCTGCCGTCGCTGAGCTTCGCCGAGCGCACCCGATCGTCGCCGGACAGCGAGTCCAGGCCGACGCCGCAACGCACGTCGACGCCCTCTTCGCGGTGCAGTCGCGCTACCAGTTCGCCGACCTGCTGGCCGAGCACACCGGCAAGCGGGGTGGGCTGGGGTTCCAGCAGGATCACGTCGACGCCGAGCTTGCGGAAGCTCGCCGCCAGCTCGCAGCCGATGAATCCGGCACCGACAACGAGCGCCTTCTGTCCCTCGGCGAGTTCGCCGCGCAGGGTGAGCGCGTCGTCCATGGTGCGCAGTTCGTGGATGCCGGCGAGCTCTGGCAGGCCGGGGATGCGCTTGGGCACGAGGCCGGTCGCGATAACCAGCTCGTCATAGGCGATCTCGCCGCCATCGGCCAGCGCGACCCTCTGGGCCGCGGTGTCGACGTTCGCCGCGCCGACGCCGAGGCGCAGCTCGATCTTGTTCTCCTCGAAGAACTCCGCCGGGCGCAGCGTGGTGTCGTGCGTTTCACCGCGGACGACGTCCTTGGACAACGGCGGGCGGTCGTACGGCAGATGCTTCTCGTTGCCGACCAGGATCACCGTCCCGTCGAACCCACCAAGACGCAGTTCCTCAGCGGTTCGCAGGCCGGCCAAGCCAGCACCTACGACCACGATTGTCTTCTCGCTCATACACCCACTCCTGGGACTGGAACCTGTGCGCCGGTGATCGACACCGCCGCATCACTGAAGAGAAAAGCGATCACATCTGCGACCTCACGAGGCGAGACCCACCGCTTGCGCGATGCGTCGGGATCGGCCTCGCGGTTCCCCGGCGTATCGATCATCGCGGGCACGATCGCGTTCGCCCGGATGCCGGCGGCACGATATTCCACGGCCAGCGCGCTCACCAGCGCCCAGACAGCGGCCTTCGCGGTGACATAACCCGCAGCACCCGCGATCGGCGCGAACGCCGGCTTCGCGGACATCGCCACGATCGATCCGCCACCGGCGGCCGTAAGCAACGGCAACGCCGCCTGCGTTGTCAGGTAGGTCGGCCGCAGGTTGAGCCGAAGCATCGCCTCGAAATCGTCGATCGACGTTTCGTGGACCTTGCCAGCCGTGTCGTATCCGCCGACGAGATTCGCCACCGCGCGCAGTGGTGCGTCCGGTCGCTCACCGGCAACGCCGACGACCTCGGCGACGCTCTCGGGATCGAAGAGGTCGGCCTTGACCAGCTCGAGGCCCGGATGGGCGTCGAGCCGTTCGAGTTCGTGCTCGGCGATCCACGGCACGACGACGCGCCACCCATCCGCGAGCAACTTGGCCGTGACCGCAACCCCGAGCCCACCGGTACCACCGGTGACCAGAGCGCTTCGATCCATGATCACAGTGTCTACCACCCGGGTGTGGTCCATTTCATTGGCGTCGATGCCCGTCGGGCTGCGTCACTGAACCCCGCTCCGGAAACGAGCAGGTAACGACGAAATCCGCAGGTCACGAATGTGAGTCGACTCACAGGATTTCGTTGATCGGGCGGTCAATCAGTGGCATAACGAGGGCGTACATCACCCCCTCCCCGCGGAGATTCGCCCATGAATGTCTACACCTCGAGCCGCGCGCAGGACGTCGCCGCTGTCGTCCTCGGTGCGATCACGGCGCTCACGCCCCTGTGGGTCGACACGAACGATGCGGCCAACTCGTCGCTGATCGTGCTCGGCGTACTCATCGCCGCGTCGGGCCTGGCTCAGATGCTGTCGCCGGACCTCTCGATCGCCGACGTCGTGATGGGCGTGCTCGGATTCCTGCTGTTCCTATCGCCATGGGTGATGGGGTTCACGGAGTATGCGGGCGCAGCGTGGACAGCGTGGATCATCGGCGTGCTCACGATGGTCGTCGCGTTCGCCGCCCTACCCGCAGTTAACGGAATGATGCACGGCAACCCCGTCGCCCATTCCTGACCGATCACCCGATGCGGGGCGCAGCGCCACCGCAGGTCACCCGTCGGCGTAATGCAAAGGTCGACGGTGACGCGCGGGCAACGATTCTCGATGCGGCAGAACGGCTTTTCGCGTCGAGCGGTTTCGACGCGACCTCTACCGCGGCGATCGCCCGCGCCGCCGGCGTGCCCAAAGGGCTTGTCTTCTACTACTTCCCGGCCAAGGAATCGATCCTCACCGTATTGCTGGCCGAACGGGTACCGCGCTACGGCGTCGAAAACATCGAACTGCTCGTCAGCCCGGGCGACCCGGCCGCGAGCCTGATCAATCTCGATACCGCCATCAACCTGCGCGACCATCGCTCGGCCGTGCTGCGGGTGATTCTCTGGCGCGAGGCCGCCACCCATCCGGATGTGCGAAACCAATTGCGGCAGATGCGGACTCAGCTGTTCGAGGCGACCGTGCGGGTGCTGCAAGCCAGCGCCCCCGCGCCCGTGCAGCCGGCCACACTACGGGCGTGTGCGGCGACGTGGGTGTCGGCGATGCTGTCCGTGGCCAGCACCGATCGGCTGCGCGCGATGGACGGACTGACCCGGACGGCCAACGATGAACTCGACCGGGTGGCCCGGGTGGTGGCCGCGGGAATGGTGCAACTGGGGTGAAGGGTTATCCACAGGCTCCGGGCGACCGGCCGTGGTCGTGAACGGAAGATTCGTTGCGTTAGACGGAGTGAACGCTTCCGTTCACTCCGGAAAAGTGGACCACGTTATCCACACCCACAGACAGCAGAACGGCGCCGCCCTTGCGGGCGACGCCGTTCTGTTTGCAGATCGTCAGATCAGCAAGTGAGGAACTAAATCACTTGATGATCTTCGTGACGCGACCGGCGCCGACGGTGCGGCCACCCTCGCGGATCGCGAAGCGGAGGCCATCGTCCATGGCGACCGGCTGGATCAGCTTGACGGACATCTCGGTGTTGTCACCGGGCATGACCATCTCGGTGCCCTCGGGGAGGGTCACGACGCCCGTAACGTCCGTGGTACGGAAGTAGAACTGCGGGCGGTAGTTGTTGAAGAACGGGGTGTGGCGGCCGCCCTCGTCCTTGGACAGAATGTACGCCTGGCCCTCGAACTCGGTGTGCGGGGTGGTGGTGCCGGGCTTGACCACAACCTGGCCACGCTCGACGTCCTCACGCTTGATGCCACGCACGAGCAGACCGACGTTGTCACCAGCCTGGCCGTTGTCGAGCAGCTTGCGGAACATCTCGATACCCGTGACCGTGGTCTTGGTCGAGGTCGGGCGGATGCCGACGATCTCAACTTCCTCGTTCACGTTGACGACGCCGCGCTCGATACGACCGGTGACGACGGTGCCACGACCGGTGATCGTGAAGACATCCTCAACCGGCATCAGGAACGGCTTGTCGGTTTCGCGGACCGGGTCCGGAATCGACTCGTCGACGGCAGCCATGAGATCCTCGACCGACTTCGCCCACTCCGGGTCGCCCTCGAGCGCCTTCAGCGCCGAGACCTTGATGACCGGCGCGTCCTCGTCGAACTCCTGGGCCGCGAGCAGCTCACGGACCTCCATCTCGACGAGCTCGATGATTTCGTCATCGTCGACCATGTCGGCCTTGTTCAGCGCGACCAGGATGTAGGGCACGCCAACCTGACGGGCGAGCAGCACGTGCTCACGGGTCTGGGGCATCGGGCCATCGGTGGCCGCAACAACCAGGATGGCGCCGTCCATCTGCGCCGCACCGGTGATCATGTTCTTGATGTAGTCAGCGTGACCCGGCGCATCGACGTGCGCGTAGTGGCGCTTGTCGGTCTGGTACTCAACATGCGAGATGTTGATCGTGATACCGCGCGCCTTCTCCTCGGGAGCCTTGTCGATCTGATCGAACGCGAAGCTCTCGTTGAGATCGGGGTACTTGTCCGCCAGCACCTTGGTGATGGCCGCGGTCAGCGTCGTCTTGCCGTGGTCAACGTGACCAATGGTCCCGATGTTGACGTGCGGCTTCGTCCGCTCGAACTTCGCCTTCGCCACTTCTTTGTCCTCCTGGACTTGTTGTACTTGCTGTGTTGCAGCAGTGCGGTTGGTTTGTTACTTGGGGTGTACCAGGGCCAGATCTACTCGGCCAGCGCCGGCAACAGGCTATTCGCCAGTCGCCTTCGCGATGATCTCCTTGGACACGTTGGCCGGAACCTCCGCGTACGAGTCGAACACCATGGAGTAGTTCGCCCGGCCCTGGGTCTTCGACCGCAGGTCACCGATGTATCCGAACATCTCCGACAGCGGAACCAACGCCTTCACGACGCGGGCACCACTGCGCTCCTCCATAGCCTGAATCTGGCCACGGCGGGAGTTCAAGTCGCCGATCACATCACCCATGTAATCCTCAGGGGTGATGACCTCGACAGCCATCAGCGGCTCGAGGATAACCGGCCCGGCCTTGCGGGCGGCTTCCTTCAGAGCCTGAGAACCGGCGATCTTGAAGGCCATTTCCGACGAGTCGACGTCGTGGTACGCGCCGTCGATCAGAGTCACCTTCAGGTTCACCAGCGGGTAGCCCGCCAGCACGCCGTACTGCATGGCGTCCTGGGCGCCGGCATCGACCGACGGGATGTACTCGCGCGGAACGCGGCCACCAGTGACCTTGTTCTCGAACTCGTACTGGGCACCGTCTTCACCGACGAACGGCTCGAGACCGATGATCACCTTCGCGAACTGACCGGAACCACCGGTCTGCTTCTTGTGGGTGAACTCGAGCTTCTCGACCGTCTTGGTGATGGTCTCGCGGTACGCAACCTGCGGCTTACCGACGTTCGCCTCAACCTTGAACTCGCGCCGCATGCGGTCGACGAGGATATCGAGGTGGAGCTCGCCCATGCCGCCGATGACGGTCTGGCCGGTCTCCTCGTCCAGCTTCACCGAGAAGGTCGGATCCTCTTCGGCGAGCTTCTGGATCGCGGTACCGAGCTTCTCCTGGTCGGCCTTGGTCTTCGGCTCGATGGAGACCTGGATAACCGGGTCCGGGAAGGTCATGGACTCGAGCACGATCTGGTTCTGCGGATCGCACAGGGTGTCACCGGTGGTGGTGTCCTTGAGGCCGATGACCGCATAGATGTGGCCCGCGATGGCCTCGGGAACCGGGTTCTCCTTGTTGGAGTGCATCTGGAACAGCTTGCCCAGGCGCTCCTTCTTGCCCTTGGTCGCGTTGATGACCTGGGCGCCGGAGTCGACCTTGCCCGAGTACACGCGCACGTAGGTCAGCTTGCCGAAGAACGGGTGCGTGGCGATCTTGAACGCCAGCGCCGCGAACGGCTCGTCGACCGACGGCTTGCGGGTGAGCACCTCGTCTTCCTTGTCCGGCACGTGGCCCTGCACGGACTCGACGTCCAGCGGGGTCGGCAGGTAGTCGACGACGGCGTCGAGCATGGGCTGAACGCCCTTGTTCTTGAACGCCGAACCGCACAGCACCGGGTAGAGCTCGGAGTTGACGGTCATCTTGCGGATAGCGCCCTTGATCTCCTCGATCGAGAGCTCCTCACCGCCGAAGAACTTCTCGAGCAGCGCCTCGTCCGACTCGGCGACGGTCTCGAGCAGCTCCTGACGGTACTGCTCGGCCCGCTCCTTCAGATCGGCCGGGATCTCGACAACCTCGTACTGCTCACCGAGCTTGGTCTCGCCACGCCACACCTTGGCGTTGTACTCGACCAGGTCGATGATGCCCTCGAAGGTGTCCTCAGCGCCGATCGGCAGCTGGATGACCAGCGGCCGCGCGCCAAGGCGATCCTTGATGGTCTGCACCGTGAAGTAGAAGTCCGCGCCGAGCTTGTCCATCTTGTTGACGAAGCAGATACGCGGCACGTCGTACTTGTCGGCCTGACGCCACACCTGCTCGGACTGCGGCTCAACACCCTCTTTGCCGTCGAACACGGCGACTGCACCATCGAGCACGCGGAGCGAACGCTCGACCTCGACGGTGAAGTCGACGTGACCCGGGGTGTCGATGATGTTGATCTGGTTGTTGTTCCAGTAGCAGGTCGTCGCGGCCGACGTGATCGTGATGCCGCGTTCCTGCTCCTGCGCCATCCAGTCCATCGTGGCAGCGCCATCGTGAACTTCACCGATCTTGTAAGTGATACCGGTGTAGAAGAGGATGCGTTCGGTAGTAGTGGTCTTGCCGGCATCGATGTGCGCCATGATGCCGATATTGCGGACCTTGTTCAGGTCGGTGAGCACGTCCTGTGCCACAGGATTCTTCCCCGCTCGTAGCTTGTAGTTCGAGTTTGTGGGCGCAAGTAACGCGCCTCTTCGTTAGGTGCCGGGACGGTGCGGAAGCGCTCCGCCCCGGCCTGCCGTCACCAGCGGTAGTGCGCGAAGGCCTTGTTGGCGTCGGCCATCTTGTGCGTGTCTTCCCGGCGCTTCACAGCGGCACCAAGGCCGTTGCTCGCGTCGAGCAGCTCGTTGGCGAGACGCTCGATCATCGTCTTCTCACGACGCTGCCGAGCGAAGGTCACCAGCCAGCGCAGCGCCAGGGTGTTGGCGCGGCCCGGACGGACCTCGACGGGCACCTGGTAGGTGGCACCACCGACGCGGCGGGACTTCACCTCGAGGGCCGGCTTGACGTTGTCGAGTGCACGCTTGAGGGTGACGACCGGATCGGTGCCGGTCTTGTCGCGCGCAACCTCGAGCGCGCCGTACACGATGCGCTCGGCGGTGGACTTCTTGCCGTCCAGCAGGATCTTGTTAACCAGCTGACTGACCAGCGGCGACCCGTAAACCGGGTCGTTGATCAGCGGACGCTTGGGTGCGGGGCCCTTGCGTGGCATATCAGCTCTTCTCCTTCTTCGCGCCGTAACGGCTGCGCGCCTGCTTGCGGTTCTTCACACCCTGGGTATCGAGCGAACCGCGGATGATCTTGTAGCGAACACCGGGGAGGTCCTTCACACGACCGCCACGCACAAGCACCATCGAGTGCTCCTGCAGGTTGTGGCCCTCACCGGGGATGTACGCCGTGACCTCGACCGAGCTGGTCAGGCGAACACGAGCCACCTTCCGGAGCGCGGAGTTCGGCTTCTTCGGAGTGGTGGTGTACACACGCGTGCACACGCCGCGCCGCTGCGGGCTCCCCTTGAGGGCCGCGGTCTTGGTCTTGGAGACCTTGTCGCGGCGACCCTTGCGGACCAGCTGCTGGATGGTTGGCATAGACCGGCTTTCTTCGTGTCGTTACGTCTGTCTCTAAATACCGAGCGTCTCGTGCAGGACCTCGCACCGTTGTCCCGTATCCCGGGGTCGGGCGTGTCGGACGCAGCAATAGCCAGCATTTTCGGGCATGACATTCTAAGTCAGCCGCTCTCGCTGGCCTACGCACCGCATTCACACTGCCCGAACGCTCCGGGCACAATGTTCCACAATACCCGCCGCCGCTCTTGTCGGCAAAACGCGCTCGGCTGCACCGGCTCTGTACAGCAGTTTTACCGGCTCAGACTCAGCGTCAGTTCGGCCAGCTTCCGTACTGCTTCGCACGGATCCGGATGCGGTGAGCCCGGCCGGTAGTGCACCCACCATCCGATCACACCCTGATCCGGCGCACCCGCACTTATGCCGCAGGAGTCGCTGTCCCCAGGACGATTCAGGAGGATCGCCTTCCGGCCCTGGATCAGGACGTCCTCGACGCGGTAGCCGAGCTGGGTGTTGGTCTGGCGCTCCACCTCGAGCGAACCGGTCTCGAACCAATTGAAGACGATCTTGATCCGCCCGCTCGGGCCGTTGGCGTCCCACCGGCAGATCGCGCCGAAGAAGGAACGGGAGATCGCATCCGCCCCGACAACCTCCGCGATCTGGTCATCGGAGACGGCGTCGCACTCGGTGAGCAGGTTGCGGAACTCCCCGTGCTCGCCCGACGCACCGACCGGGACGGCCGTGCCCTCGATGGTGCGGGAGCAACCGGTGACGGTGCCGGCGATGGCCACGGTCGCCAGCAGTGCGGCGACCCAGCTGCGCTGCCGCCGCATCACTTGGTCCTCTCGGCGGTCAGGTTGGCCAGGTCGCCGGCGACCGCGCACGGGTCCGCGGTCGCGGGTGTATCGCTGTAACTGACCGACCAGTGGAAGAAGCTGTCGCCGTACTGCACACCGATCTCGCAGAGTTCGTCCGCGATCGAACCGCGAAATCCCTCGTGCCCCGCGATCTCGATCTTCTCCGGCGGCCGCCCGATCAGGCCCGAGCCTGCGGCCTCCCGGCCTATCGGCGACCCGCGGTACCAGCTGAAGCTGACGCTGGGTCCGAGCACATCGCCCGTCTCCCACACGCAGCCCACCGAATCTCGCGTCACGACGGGCAGATCTGGGATCGCGAAGGCGGCCTCGACTTCCTCGTCGGTCACCGAGCCGCACTCGCCGAAAAACGGACCCGGCGCCGAGATCACCGGTCCGGTTGTGGCCGGCCCATCCGAATCGTCTCCGTCGCCATCGCCCCCGCAGCCGGTGAGCAGCAGGCCACACGCGATCACCGCGCCGATCGCCAGCTTGCTTCGCACGCCCCGAACTCTACCGATGCACTGCGCGGTCCTGCGGGGCGTGCAACGGTGCCGGGGCGAGAATCTCGGTGAGCCACTGCACGATTGTGGCGGCCATGATCGCCTTGTTCTCCCGCTTCACGATCTCGTGCCCCTCGTCGTCGAAGAACAGCAACTCCGCGCGGCCGCCGCGCGCGCGAAGGGCGGCAACGATCTGCTCGGACTCCGATACCGGCACGTTGGTGTCCTGTTGACCGTGCACGACGAGCAGTGGTGCGACGAGATCGTCGATCCGGTGAATCGGCGACAGCTCGCGCAGCAATTCGCGGTCGAACTCCGGATGGCCGTACTTCGGATAGGCCGCGGCGGCGATCCAGGGCTCGGTGTTTGCGTAGAAACTCTCCAGATCGCTCATGCCGCAGATCGCGATACCGGTCGCGAACAAGGCGGCATGAAAGGTCAACGACGCGAACGTGAGATAGCCGCCGTAGGACCGGCCGGCACACGCCACTCGGGCGGGATCCGCGATGCCGCAGGACACGAGGTGGGCCACACAGTCGGCGACGTCGTCGATACCGGCGAAGCGGCCGTATCGATCGTCAGCGTGGGCAAAGGTACGCCCGTAGCCGCTCGAGCCGCGCACATTCGGCGCGAACACGCTGATCCCAGACGCGACGAGCCCGGGAAATAGAAAGTTGTAGCCGGGCCGTTCCTGCGACTCGGGCCCGCCGTGGAAATACAGCAGCATCGGACAAGGTTGGGCAGCACTGGGATCGGCGCGGTGCAGCCAACCCGACAGCCGCGTCCCGTCGCGCGCCTCGAACTCGAGCAACTGCGGCACGTGCATGCGCTCGACCTCGGTCCGGGCCGGCTCGACCGGTCCCCACTCGCCGGTGCGCGGGTCGACCAATTCAACCGATGGCGGCATCCCTGGGCCCTGCACCGTCACAGCGAGCAGCGACCCGTCCGCGCTGATGGACAGCTCGGAAGCGACCGTGCCGGGCAGCTCGATCGGGTCGTTGAGGGAACCGTCGACGAGATTGAGGATCTGTAACTCGCTGCAGCCCTTGATATTCCAGAGCAGCACGATGGTGCTGTTGTCGTCGCTGACGATGAACTCGTCGAGCTCGCAATCAACGCGCTGGGCGAGCACGCGAAACGAGGTGCCCTCTGCGGAGACGACCACCTCGAGCAATCGAGCGAACTCGCATCCGTTGTCGCTGCGCACGAGAATCCGGTCGCCGTAGGCACGGGCGCCGAGCAAACCGGCGGAGCGGTACGGATTGCTCGGGCCGACCGGGCGGTGTCCGTCGAGGATGATCGCCATATCGGTGGTCGAACCGGGATCGGCCGGCAGCAACGGAACTTTCTCACCGCGCGTGCGCAGCAGTAGCTCGCGATAGCCGCGCGGGCCCACCCGCAGGAGCGCGTACCCATCCTCGGCATCGGCGCGCCAGGCATCGACGAGGTGGCCGCCGACCCGGCGGTCGAGCACGACCACGTCCTGGGTAACGGGATCCACCAGCCGCGACTCCGACACGCCTTCCTCGTCGGTGGCGACCAGCGCGACATGCGTGCCGTCCCAGCCGATCAGCTCGACCGTCGAATCGTCGGCCGAACCGAGCCGCCGCGCCGCGCGGTCCTCCGGATCGGTGGTGACCACCCAGACCTGGGTTCGGTTGGCACCATGCGGCGCGAGCTGGCAAGCGAGCATATGACCGTCGGCCGAATGGATCACCCGGGTGATCGACCCCGGCACCGGCAACTCCACCCAGCGGGCGGACGTGGTGCGCCGCCCGGACAGGAATCGCTGCACCGCGCGCGGATAGCCGCCGTCGTCGACGATGCAGGCGAAGGCCGACCCGTCGGGCGAGAGCGAAGCACCGGAGGTGAACCGGATGCGGTCGAGATCGACCTCATCCGCCGCCAATGTTGTTCTCCTCCATCGTCTGCAACCACATCTCGAGCATCGCGACCTGCCACAGTGCGTTGCTGCCGAGAGTCGTGCGCGTCTTGTTCGGCGCCGCGAGCAGTCGCTCCACGATTTCCGGCCGGTAGATCGCCCGGTTCCGGGCGCGAGGACTGCCGAGCGCGTCACGCACCAGGTTGAGCACCTCGCCCTCGAGATGCCGGATTCCCGGTACCGGGAAATATCCCTTCGTACGATCGATTACTTCCACGGGGAGTAGTCCGCGGCTTGCGTCCTTGAGGACTCCTTTGCCGCCGGAGGCCAGTTTCAGCTCGGGCGGGCAGGTGGCCGCGAGTTCTACGAACTCATGGTCGAGGAACGGCACGCGCGCCTCGAGTCCCCACGCCATCGTCATGTTGTCCACCCGCTTCACCGGGTCGTCGATGAGCATAACCGTGGTGTCGAGGCGCAGGGCGGCATCGACGGAGGTCTCTGCACCGGGCGCGCGGTGGTGCGTCGAGGCGAACTGTCGGCTCGGGTCGTAGTCGAGGTGGTACTCCCGGGTGAGCAGCGCATTGACATCCTGATGGGAGCGGTCGAAAAAGACCTTCGCGTAGGCCTCGGTGGTCTGGCTGCGATCCACACCGAGCAGTGGTGGATACCAGTCGTATCCGCCCAGGATCTCGTCGGCGCCCTGCCCGGACTGCACGACCTTGACCGACTTGCTGACCTCCTCCGATAGCAGGTAGAAGGCCACGCAGTCGTGGCTCACCATGGGCTCGCTCATCGCTGCCACGGTGCGCGGCACGGCGGGCAACAACCGGGATCCGTCGATGTGGATCTTGTGATGGCTGGTCGCGAAGGTCTCGGCAACGAGGTCGGAATAGGCGTACTCGTCCCCCGATTCACCGCCCGCCGAATCGAACCCGATGGAGAACGTTGCGAGGTCACGCTGCCCCTGCTCGGCGAGCAGCGCAACCACCAGGCTGGAGTCGATACCGCCGGAGAGCAGCACACCCACCGGAACGTCGGCGACCATCCGCCGCGCGACCGCGCTGCGCAGCGAATCGAGCAACGCCTCCTGCCAGTCCTGCGCGGACCAGTCCCGCCGCTCAGGGGCCGGTGCGAAGGTCGGCTCCCAGTACCGGCGCGAGGTGGTTCGGCCGTGTGCGTCGATGGTGCGGATTGTCGCGGGAGGCAGCTTGCGCACCCCGTTGTAGATCGTGTGCGGCGCCGGCACGACGGAGTGGAAGGTCAGATAGTGATGCAACGCGACCCGGTCAATGCCGGTGTCGATGCCACCGGAACGCAATAGCGCCGGGATCGTCGAGGCGAAGCGCAGCCGCCCGGGTGTCTCCGCGAGGTATAGCGGTTTGATGCCGAGCCGGTCGCGCGCAAGGGTGACTGTGCCGGACTCCTGCTCGACGACGACGAAGGCGAACATGCCCTTGAAGCGGTCCACGCACCGGTCGCCCCAAGCGTGAAATCCCTTGAGCACCACTTCGCTGTCGGCGGTGGAGAAGAACCGGTAGCCGCGCCCGGAGAGTTCGTCGCGCAGCTCGCGATAGTTGTAGATGCACCCGTTGAACACCAGTGCGAGCCCGAGTTCGCTGTCAACCATCGGCTGACCGCCCCGGGTAGACAGGTCGATGATCGACAACCTGCGATGGCCGAGCGCGGCCGCACCCTGCAGGTGCACACCCGCACCATCGGGTCCGCGAGGAACCATCGCCGCACACATCCGGCCGACGGCGGCAAGATCGGGCGATGACCCGTCGAACCGGATCTCCCCGCACAGTCCGCACATTTGCTGCTTCCTCCTCCCGCGCACGCCGGGCGCAGCAGTCGCGGCGCGGCGCGTCGTCACTGTCGCGCCCGAGCGCGTCGTCACTCCAGAATCCAGGTGTCCTTGCCGCCGCCGCCCTTAGACGAGTTGACAATCAGGCTGCCCGGCGGCGCGACCCGGGTGAGCGCCGCCGGTGCGACATGCGCGATGCGACCGCCTGCGTCGGCCCGCAGATGTACGAAGGCGCGCAGATCGACGTGATGCGGATGGAAGCCGGTGCCGTCGAAGGTGGGGTGCGTAGACAGGTCGACCACCTCCTGAGCGACGAAACGTTCCGGCTGCGTGAGCAATTCGACCCGGCGCTGATTGAGCTCGGCTTCGCTGCATTCGGGGCCAATGGTGATGCCGTAACCGCCGAAGCCGTCGACCGGTTTCACCACCAGACGGTCGAGCCGGTCGAGCACCCAATCGCGCTGCTCGCGTTCGGCACAGAGGTAGGTCGGCACCTGCTCGAGGATCGGATCCTCGCCGAGATAATAGGAAATAAATTGGGGCACATAGGCATACACGGCCTTGTCGTCGCCGACGCCATTGCCAAGGCAGTTGGCGAGGGTGAGGTTGCCACCCCGGATGGCGCCGAGCAATCCGGATCGCAACGGGCGTCCGTCCTGCCCGGTCGAGGACAACAGCATGTCCTCCTCCATCCGGATGTACAGCACGTCGATGCGGTCGCTGCGGCCGCCGCCACGCAACTGCAGGTGGCCATCGACGACGAGTAGGTCCTCGGTTCGCACCATGGGCAGCTTCGCCCGATCGGCGATCATCTTGTGCTCGAACCACGCCGAGTCCGCCCACCCCGACGAGAGCACCGCGACCATGACATCGTCCGGAGCGTTCGGCGGCGCCGCGGCGATCAGCGTGTCCCGGATCATGTCCGGGACCACGTCGATGTCGCGCACCGCGGGCATCGGTATGTCCACGGCGAGATCGGTCATCAGCGCCCGGTTGGCCATCGCGTAGCCGATCCCCGAGGGCACCCGTAGGTTGTCCTCGAGCACGATCCATCGGCCCGCGTCGGAGCACACCAGGTCGAGACCACAGATATGTGCGCGGACTGCGCCTTTCGGTACGGCATGGCCGCTGTCGCGCAGCCCGGGCGCACGGTCGACCACCTCCTCGGGGACGATCCCGTCCCGGATCGCGGCGCGCTCGCCGTAGACGTCGGCGATGAACGAGTCGAGCGCGAGCGCACGCTGCGCCAGGCCGGGTGCGAGTCGATCCCATTGCTCGGCGGACACGATCCGCGGCAGCAGATCCATCGGAAACAGTTGGGCGCGGCCCTCCCCGCTCACCCGGAAGGTCATGCCCTGCACGCTCTGCTCGTGTTCGATGGTGGACTGGATTTGCCGCAACGTGGGCGCGCCCAGCGCGGCTGCCGCGCCGAGGACCCCGGCGTATTCGCGCCGGGGTCGGCCCTGCGCGTCGAGCGCCTCGTCGAATCCGGATTCGCGGCGATCGGCGATCGGCTGGTAACCGTGCAGCATGGTGTGGTCCGGGTCGTTGATCCGCGGCAGCGCCACCTCGAGGCTTGCGGTGTCATCGATGAGCAGGTCGACAACGTCGATGAGCTTGCCGCGTCGCCGCAACATCCGCCGCTGCCGCGTGGCCGAGCTGCCAAGCTCCAACGCCCGCTCGGTGAGCAGAAAGATTTCGTCCCAGTCACCGGCGGTCTCGAGCTGCCCACGCAGCCCGGCGACGAAGCCGCGGACGACCCGGTCTGCGGGCAGCGGGCGCGGGTCCTCGACGTCCACGAGATCGCCCTCGAGCCCGGATCGCGCCGCGCGCCACAAGGCGGCCCGGACCATGGCGGAGGGCAGCTGCAGGCCCGGCTCGCCGGCACGACAACGGGCGAGTTCCCGCTCGACGAGCGCCCGGAACAGGCCGGCGATGAGGATGACGGTGTCCACGCTCGGGCACGAGTCGCACACCCGCAACTCCAACGTGGGCATGGTGGCCGATGGGCGCACGTCGAAATAGACCATGCCTGGGTCGGTGATGACGCCGCTCGCGACCAGGGCGGCGATCGCGGCGTCGTACTCGGCAGCGCTCTTCACCCGCGGCGGCGGCCCGGTGGTCGGCCACCGCTGCCAAATCAGCGTCCGCGCGCTCGCATATCCGGTGTCCGAGCCGTCGGCCCAGAACGGCGAGCTCGCACTCAGCGCGAGGAAGATCGGCAGGTACGGCGCAACCCGACTCGCCACCTGCACCGCCTCGTCGCGGTCGGGCAGTTCGACGTGCACCTGGGTGCCGCAGATGAGCTGTTCGCGCGCGAGCAGTTGGTAGTCGGCCAGCATGCGCCGGTAGCGCGGTGTCTCGGTGACCTCCATCTCTGCCGGCACGGCGAGCGGAACCGCGCCGGCCGCGACAACCGACATGCCCAGCTCGGCGGCGGCATCGCGCAGGACCCGGCGGTGTGTGACGACGTCCGCGCGAAGT
Source organism: Aldersonia kunmingensis (assembly GCF_001646865.1). Lineage (GTDB taxonomy): Bacteria > Actinomycetota > Actinomycetes > Mycobacteriales > Mycobacteriaceae > Aldersonia > Aldersonia kunmingensis. The sequence continues at coordinate 26,450 of NZ_LRRB01000251.1, forward strand.
CCCGCAAGATCGGTATGCACCGCGCTGTTGGTCTCCACAACGCAGCGCTGCAACTCGTCGACGTAGACGTCTTCAGGCAGGCGCGCGAGCAGTTCCGGCGCCCGCGGCGTCAGACGTCGAGTAACCGTGTCGATGAGGTTGAACTCTTCCTCGACACCGATGTTGCGGCGGGCTGGGGGCAACACTTGGGCCAGGCTAGTCACGCGAGGTGACGTCGGAGTTAAGAACGCGAGGTGTGGTGGGTTTCACCCCCACCGGGTATCCACCCGGCACCGTCCGCAACCCCATGCATCGAAAGTCGGCATATCGTTGCGCCGGTACCGGTCCTGGGCGGCGAGCGCGCGCAACTACCGTGGCGGGGCCAGCTCGAACTCGGCCCGCTTGTCCGGCTCGAGGAAGGCGAGCATCCGCATCCCCTCCGCTTCGATCGCGGCGGCGGTCTTCTTCGATATGCGCGCGCCCGGCGCCACCACCAACCTGGCCGAATCCGCGGCGGCGTCGATCCGGTACCACGCGGCGACGAACCCGTCGAACAGTACGGGTGACGGCGCGGGCGAGAACGACTGCGAGACCTTCGCTCCCGTCTCGGGCACGATCCTCGTCCGATCCTGATGCGACAGCAGCGCGTTGTCGTAGACCCCGAGATAGCGCACCGGAGCAGGCAGTTCGGGATCGGCGAGCTCGGCGTCCGCCGCGTCGTAGAGCACACGGCCGCGTTCGTCGGTGTAGGTGCGGACCCGATCACCTAGCCGCTCGACCGCGGGACGCAACCCGGTCAGCCGCGACCACGTCTGCATATCCATCGTCGAGGCCGGCCCGAACGCGCGCAGGTAGCGCAGCACCAGTTCCTCGGCCGGGTAGTCCGATTCGAGCGGGCGGCCCAGCCACGTTGAGATCCGCGCCCAACGCGGCCGCTCGTTGTGCCCCCACTTGCCGCGGGGCGGCGTCTGCAGCACCGGCAGGAGATACAGGAGGGCTTGCAACACCGCGCCGGGATCGCGGTCGGGCCACTCCGCGGTGATCAGCTTGCGCAGTTCGGCAGTGGTCATGGGCTCATCGCCGAGGATTCGCTCACCGCGGGCGCGCACATCCTCGCGGTCCATGCCGACCGTGGCACCGAAAAAGAAGCCCTTACGGAACGGCGCCTTCTCCAGTTCGGGCTGAATCAGCGGCGCGATCCGGACCGCGTCACTCGCGGTCACCAGGTGAATCGTGCCGCGCATCAACGTGATTCGAACGAGGCTGCGGTCCTCGAGCCCATCCGATATTACGATCGGGTCGAAATCGGCTATGCGACTCCACAATCCGATGAACGGTGGCCGCACTTCCTGGGCCTGTAGTCCAACCAGATGCGTGCACATCTGCGCCGCGTCGAGCGTTGTGCGATCGAGCAGATGCTGGCGCGCGAGCAGGGTGCGGTTGAGCACCCTGTTCGACAGCACCTCCGTCATCCCGATTCCTAGCGGACCGTGAGCACGACCTTGCCGCGGGCGCTGCGATCTTCCAATGACGCGATCGCGGCGGCCGCATCCTCGAACGGGCGGGTGTCCGGCTCAGGAGCGGCGAGCTTGCCGGAGGCCAGCAACGGCTGGATGCGCTCCCACTGCGAGGGCAGCATGCTCGGGTCACCCATCCACCATGCGCCCCAGCCGACACCGACGACCTCGATGTTGTTGAGCAGCAGGCGGTTCACCTTCACCTCGGGAATGCCTCCGGCGGTGAATCCGATGACCAGCACGCGCCCTCCCCGGGCAAGCGAGCGGAGGCTGTCGGTGAAACGGTCGCCACCCACCGGGTCCACAACGATGTCGACGCCCTTGCCCTCGGTCAGCGCGCGTACCTGATCGAGCCAGCCGTCGACCAGAACGACATCGGTCGCTCCCGCGGCCCGCGCGACGTCGGCCTTCTCCTCGGTACTCACGACGGCGATGACACGAGCTGCATCGAAGGCCCGGGCAAGCCGCAGCGCGGACGTGCCGACGCCGCCGGCGGCACCGTGCACGAGCACCGTGTCACCCGCGCGCAGGCGACCGCGAACGTTGTAGGCGAAGTCCATGGTGAGGTCGTTGAAGAGCAGGCCCGCGCCCGCCGGCAACGAGACCGCGTCCGGCAGCGGGAACACCAGATCCGGTGCGGCCACGGCGACCTCGGCCATGCCACCACCGAGACCGGTGAGCGCGGCGACCCGATCGCCCGCCTTGACTCGCGCACCCTCCGGTGCCGAACGCACGATGCCGGACACCTCACCGCCGAAGACGAACGGCAGCTCCGGCTTGTACTGGTAGAGGCCCTTACTCATCAGCACATCGGGGAACGCGACACCCGCGGCGTGCACCTCGATCACCACCTGGCCGCCCGCAGCATCCGGTTCGTCGATCTCGACCACCCGTACCGATTCGGGTCCGGCGAGTTCGGTGAGCTGTACGGCGCGCATGGGCGTCCTTCCGGTCGTTTCATGCCTGGTGCTTCGTCTTGTCGCGAACTTAACGTACGTTTTCGATATGGAGGGCATGGTCCCCACCACGATGACCGCGTGGCAGGTGGAACAGCCGGGTCCGATGCGCTCGCAACCGCTGCGCCGGGTCGAGATCGCGGTGCCCGAGCCGGGGCCCGATGAAGTGCTGGTGCAGGTGCGCTGCTGCGGTGTGTGCCGCACCGACCTGCATGTCGCCGAGGGTGATCTCGCCGTTCATCGCGAGCTTGTGGTGCCCGGCCACGAGGTGGTCGGCGAGGTTGTCGCAACGGGCGCCGAAGTGAACGCTTTCGATGTCGGCGCGCTCGTCGGAGTCGCGTGGCTGCGGCATACCTGCGGCCGCTGCCGCTACTGCCTGCGTGGCGACGAGAACCTGTGTCCGGAATCGCGCTACACCGGATGGGATTTCGACGGCGGCTACGCCGAGTTCGCAGTCGCGCCCGCCGCCTTCGTGCACCGGCTACCCACCGGGTACCGCGACGAGGAGCTCGCTCCCCTGCTGTGCGCGGGCATCATCGGCTATCGCGCGCTGCTGTGCGCGAACGTGCCGCCGGGCGGGCGGCTCGGCATCTACGGCTTCGGCGGCAGCGCGCATATCTGCGCGCAGGTGGCGATCGCCCGGGGCGCCGAGGTGCACGTGATGACGCGCGGCGCCGGTGCGCGCGAACTCGCACTCGACCTCGGTGCCGCGTCGGTCCAGGGTGCCGGGGATCCACCACCGGTCCTGCTGGATTCCGCGATCTTGTTCGCGCCGGTGGGCGAGCTCGTACTGCCCGCGCTGGCAGCACTCGATCGCGGCGGGACGCTCGCCGTCGCCGGGATCCACCTGTCCGACATCCCGGTACTCAACTATCAGCAGCACCTGTTCCAGGAACGTCGGCTGCGATCGGTCACCTCGAACACCCGCGCCGACGCGCGCGCGTTCCTCGACTTCGTCGCCGAGCATCGCATCCGGCTGAGCACAACGCCGTATCCGCGCGGCGAGGCGGACCGCGCACTGACCGACCTCGCGGAGGGCCGGATCACCGGCGCGGCAGTTCTCGTGCCCTGACACAGGGTCGAAACGTCAATCATTCGAGGGCATCTCGGGTGGCTGATCGAGATCGGTGAGGTCGAGCCGGACACCGAGTAACCGCACCGGCCGATCGAGCGGGAACATGCCGAGCAGGGTGAGCGCGACCGTGACGACCTCGTCCACATCCGTAGACGGTGCCGGAAGTTTGTGCGCGTGGCTGCTGGTGAAGAACGTCTTGGTTCGCACGGTGACGGCGACCCGCTCGATCGTGCGGCCGGAAGCAATGACCTCGTGTGCCACGGCGGTCGCCAGCTCCACAACCCCGGCGCGGATGTCGGCGATATCGGTGAGGTCTTGGGGGAACGTGCGCGAGTGGCTCCGGCCCCGCGCCACCCGCGGCTCGGTCGCCACCTCAATGCGCCCGGCCCCCGTGCCGAGCAGTCGCAGGTATGGCCCGGTCCGTGGCCCGAACGCCGCGGCGAGCTCGTTCCGGTCCGCGGCTCCCAACTGTCCCACCGTTGTGATGCCCAGGTCCGCCAGGCGTTTTGCGGTGCGCGCCCCCACGCCCCACAACGCGTCCGGGCCGCGGTCGGCCATCACCTCGGCCCAGTTCTGCGCGGTCAGCCGGAAAACCCCTGACAGGGCCGGTGCGCCGGTGCCCTTGGGCTTCACAAAGCCGGTGGCGAGCTTCGCCCGGTGCGTGTTGTCGCCCACTCCGACCGAGCAGCGCAAACCGGTCTCCTCGTAGACCCGGACGCGGATGCGCTGCGCGACGTCCTCCGGATCATCGGTGTCGATGCCGACGAAGGCCTCGTCCCAGCCGAGCACCTCGACCGGCCCAAACTGTCGCAGCGCGTCCATGACCTGCTCGGATGCGCCCTCGTACGCGTCCAGATCGACCGGCAGGAAGGCGGCATCCGGGCAGCGCCGCACAGCGGATCGCAACGGCATCCCGGCGCGGACTCCGTGCTCGCGCGCCTCGTAGGACGCGCAGGTGACCACCACCCTGGACTGCGTCGGATCGCCCGACCCACCGACGATCACCGGTTTACCGACCAGCTCGGGATTGCGCAGCCGCTCCACCGCCGCCTGGAATTGATCCAGGTCGACGTGCAGGATCCATGCGGTCATTTGGCCTCCGATTTCACTATCTCCTTACCTCTCCGGGAAGTCGTTACGCGCGGAAAGTCTCCAGACGCACGTAAAGTCGGCTACCGAAGCTGACGGTCACCGACAGGTCTGTGAAGGAGGACTCGTGGCCACCTCGGTCGACGACCCGCTGGCTCCATTGCGCGCCCCAGACCTGGGCTTTGCCTTGTCCTGGCAGGTCCGCACACCGGATACCGATCCGGATTCCCGCCTGCGCCTCGATGGGGTCGCGAAGTATCTCGAAGAAATCGCCTGGGAGAACCTGCAGGCGACCGGATTCAAAACTTCCGATCCGTTCTGGATCGTGCGCCGAACGGTCATCGACGTCATCCGGCCGATCACCTGGCCCGACCAACTGCACCTGCGTCGCTGGTGCGATGCGCTGTCCACGCGATGGACCGCGATGCGGGTGCGAATCGCCAGCGACCAGGGCGGCCTGATCGAGACCGAGGCGTTCTGGATCAACATCAGCGAATCCACCGGTATGCCGACGCGGATCAGCGACGAAGGCCTCGGCTTCCTGCAGGCAATGACCGACGAGCACCGGCTCAAATGGCGCCCCTGGCTGAGTGAGCCTGCGCCGCCCGAATCCAGCTCGGATCTGCACTTTCCACTGCGTGCCACGGACATCGACCAGTTCAACCATGTCAACAATGCCGCGTATCTGCAGGCCGTCGAGCAGTACCTGGTGGACTACCCCTCGCTGATCGCGCAGCAGTACCGGGCGATCATCGAGTACAACGCGCCGACGCTGTCCGGCGAGAACATCATGGTGCGCGGCCGCCTGGAATCCGTCGGGGGCGCGCAGCCCACCACCCTGCGGCTGTGGTTCATGGTCGGAGACGCCGTGCGCACGGCGGTGTGCATCCGTCCGCTGCCGAGCGACGGTGAGGGCGCCGCCGCACAATGAGCACCCGGACGCTGATCTTGATGCGGCACGGCAAGTCCGCCTACCCCGACGGGGTCGCCGACCACGAGCGCCCCCTCGCGCCGCGCGGGCAGCTGCAGGCCGCAATGGCCGGTGACTGGCTGCGCACCACCCAGCCGGTTATAGATGCGGTGCGGTGCTCGACGTCCACCCGAACCCGGGAGACGCTGGCTGCGACCGCGGTCGATGCCCCGGTGGAATTCGACCGCTCGATCTACGGCGGCTCGCCGCGCGAGCTCGTCGAGGTGATCAACATCGTCGACGAGGCCGTGCAGACGCTGCTGCTGGTTGGACATGTTCCCGGAATACCTTGGACTGCTTGGGAACTCGCGCACAACCGCAGTTCGCCGCAAGCTCAACAGCTCGAGGAGAAGTTCCCGACCTCCGCGCTCGCGGTGATCGAGTTCGACCGGCCGTGGGCGGATATCGACCCCGGGACCGGCGAGTTGGTGGTCTTTCACGTCCCGCGCTAGCCGAGCTGCCGCTTCCGTGATCACGAGCAAATGGCCGGGAAATTGCACGAAATTGGGGCCATTCGTTCGTGATCACCGCAAGACGGGACGGGTCGCGAAGGCAGCGAGAGCGGTCGAGACCTGCTCCGGGCGCCCATCGTTTTGCTTGGCCGCGGCGGTGAGCAAATCGATGTGGTTGTAGCCGGGCATCACCAGCACCACGTCCCCTGCCCGGGCTCGCGGCGGGTCGATCAGGCCGTCCTTGGCCTCGGCGGTGAACACCGGATGCCGCAGCACGCCGTCGCGATGCAGCCGGTGCGCGGCGAGCGCGGGCGCGTTGCCCGCACTCAAATCGGTGACGAGTTGCGTCGGGAAGTACCACTCGGTGAAGTCGAGCGGTTGCTCGCACAGGCTGCGGGCCAGCTGACGGATCGAGGTGATCTCGTTCGCCGGCCCGGTGAACGGCCCCGGTACGACCTCGTCGTAGTCGTCCCAGCCGTAGACCACGACGGGGTTACTGAACTCGGCCGGTGACACCTTGGGCGCATTGCCGAATGCGCTGCGCATCAACGGGTTCGACAACACCTCGTTGGGCACTGGGAATGACTTCGGCACCACCGGTCCACGCACAAAACCGACGCTGGCCTGGATGAAGCCCAGGATCATCGAGTTGTCGTCCATGATCGAGCCCAGTACCGCGTCGTTGGTCGCGTTCAGCGTGCGAACGTCCGGACTTCCGGTGGCGAACATCGCGAAATTGCCGGCGAGCAACGTCCGCAGCGAGAGGTCGACGTTGGTGTTGTGCGGCAACCGCGCCACGATGTCGTTGACGCCCTCGGGATTCAGCCGAGCCGCGAGTCCGGTCAGCGCGAGCAGGTTGGTGGTCTCGGGGTTGATCACCGCAGGCAGGCGCAGCACCGGCAACGCCCCGGTGGCGACGCCGCCTACCGCTGCGAGCGGCGCGGCCACCGGCGCCGGTAGATCCAACGGCCCGAACCCGGGCACCGGCAGCGCCGCGTCCACCACGGTGTCGAGCGCGAAATAGCCCGCGCACTGGGCGAACCCGGCGTCATCGAGAGTGGCTGGATTGCCATCGAAGTCCCACTGCGCGAAGAACCCGGTGACGAAGCCGCCGAGCGAATGGCCGCCGCAGAGCACCTTGTTCGCCCGCACAGCGGGGTCGGGCAGCTCGCGGCGCAGCAGTTCGTACTGGTCGCGAAGGGTCTGCTCGAGCCCTACGCCGCGAAGCCACTCGGTTTGTGCACCGTCGGCGTACCCAGCGAAGCGCCGCCCATCGACCTCGCGCTTATGAAAGTAATAGTCGGTGGCGACATCGAGGTCGCCGGTACGCAATGCCGCAGCGACCCCGGCGTGGTCTTCCAGGCAGTTCGAGCGCCGGTCGAGCGCCCAGAACTCGATGTACCTGCCGGCCGCGGCGGCCGTCGAAACCGTGTTGCGTGCAACGCTTTCGAAAGCACCGGCACCCTCGAAGATGCCCGGCTGGGCGACCAGGATGCGGTCGGCGTCCGCGGCATCGGCAGGGCCGTTCGCGGCACGGAACCGGAGGTAGGACAGCCGGTCACACTCCGGCGGATGCTGGCCGGCCGCAGGCGGCAACGGCGCAGGCAGGCTGACGACCGTCTCGATGACATCGGTTACCGGCGACGTGGAACGCACCGCGGTTTCGGCTCGTCCCTCTTGAGCGTTCGCGGGTGCGACGCCCGACATCGCCAATACGATCGACACACCACATCCCAGCAACCACTGAGTGCGCATGACGCATTCAACCGTGCCGGGGACATTTTTCCAGCCGTTTTGGGAACGAGGACTGAACCTGTCCGCAATAGCGACAAGACTCAGGATTACCGACAACGAGAGGTGATCACGATGGACTGGACGCTCGAACTCGTCACTCTGCCCGTGACCGACGTCGACCGGGCCAAGGACTTCTACACATCGATCGGTTTCAACGCCGACCACGACCACACGGTGACCGAGGATCTGCGCTTCGTTCAACTCACTCCCCCGGGCTCGAACTGCTCGATCGCGATCGGCAAGAACATCACCGATGCGGTGCCGGGCTCGTACAAGGGTCTGACTGTTTGCGTCTCCGACATCGAGGAAGGGCGCAAGACGCTGCTCGACGCCGGCGTCGACGCCAGCGAGGTGGACGTGCAGCCCTGGGGACACTTTGTGTATTTCACCGACCCGGATGGAAACGGGTGGCAAATGCAGTACCTGCCCTACCGCTACGGTGCCCCGCCGCCGAACCTGCCGAACTGACGGTGCGAATTATGTTCCCGGGGGCGAAGTTTCGTCCCCGGGAACAAATTTTGCACCCGGGAGCGCGTGCGAACGGTTACCGCGTGACCTTGTAGGCGACGAACCCTACGAGCAGGAGTCCGGCGAGGATTGCCCAGCCGAAGCCCGCGAGCCACCAGATCAGCGCAAAGCCGATCAAGGCCGGGGCACCGAGCACCGCAACCATCACGGGGCTTTGTTTGATCGTTTCCAGCCCGGCACGTCCAGTCTGCCGGTCGAGCTTCTTCCCAGCCATCCTCGACTCCTATCCCTTCGGTGCGGCCAGTTCCAGCGCGATGTTGTCCGGATCGCGGAACTCCAGTATGTACGAGATTCCGATGTCTTTGATCGGCTCATGCGCGATGCCCAGGTCATCGAGGTGCGTAGCTGCCGAATCCAATTCCGCCTTGCTGCCCACGTTGAACGCAAGATGGTCGAGGCCCGTCCGGTCCTCGTCGAAGTTGTCCTCGGCGACGGGCCTCAGCCCGATCAGTGCGTCCCCGATGTTGTAGATGACGCCGCCGTACAGGAATGCGAGCTGCTCGCGAAGTTTGTCGTCGGCGTCGGCCGGCATCTCGATGAGAACCGGCCAACCGAACACACCGTCATAGAACCGTCGCGACCGCTCGATATCGGTGACCGTGAGCCGAACGTGGGAAATGGACGTCGTGTTGATCGTCATGCGATCCATGCTGCCAGGCTTGGCCGGAGAATCGCGTTCCGCGGCGGCCATATCCCAGAATCCTGGGATGGTCACGCGGCGGTAGCACTCGGTATCGGGATGGCCGTGGCGGGCGCACCGGGGGTAGCGGCCGCCAAACCAGAGCAAACGGGTACGAATTGTGTTTACAGGGACGAAGTTTCGCACCCACGGAGAAGATTTGCACTCGAAAAGGGCACGTAAACCAGAGCGGCCCCGCACTCGAAACGAGTGCGGGGCCGCTCTGGTTAGCTGACTACCGGTAGTCGCTGAATCCGTAGTCGTCCAACGGAACTGCAGCGCCGGTGCCGGTGCCGAAGCCCTCCGGGCTGTAGTACTGGTCGTCGTAGGACGGCACAGCGTACGCCGCGGCGCGAGCCTCTTCGGTCGGCTGAACCTGGATGTTCCGGTACCGGTTGATGCCGGTGCCGGCCGGGATCAGCTTGCCGATGATGACGTTCTCCTTGAGACCGATCAGCTTGTCCGAGCGGCAGTTGATTGCCGCGTCGGTCAGCACGCGAGTGGTCTCCTGGAAGGACGCCGCCGACAGCCACGAGTCGGTGGCCAGCGATGCCTTGGTGATACCCATGAGCACCGGACGACCCGCTGCCGGCTCGCCGCCTTCGGCGACAACCCGACGGTTCGCGGCCTCGAACTCGGCACGCTCGGTGAGCGAGCCGGGCAGGAACTCCGTCGAACCCGAGTCGATGATGGTCACGCGACGCAGCATCTGGCGAACGATCACCTCGATGTGCTTGTCGTGGATCGACACACCCTGGCTGCGGTACACCTCCTGAACCTCCTTGACCAGGTGGATCTGCACCTGGCGGGGGCCCATCACGCGGAGCACCTCGTGCGGCGACGCCGAGCCTTCCAGCAGCTGCTGGCCGACCTCGACGTGGTCACCGTCGGCGAGCACGCGCTCGGAGTTGTCGTCGTGCTTGAAGACACGCAGACGCTGACGCTTCGAGAGCTTGTCGTAGACAACTTCCTCGCCACCGTCATCCGGGATGATGGTGATCTTGTAGAAGCGGTCGTCGTCCTCGATGCGCACGCGGCCACTGACCTCGGCGATCGGGGCGAGGCCCTTCGGCACACGCGCCTCGAACAGCTCCTGGACACGCGGCAGACCGCCCGTGATGTCCTCACCCGCGACACCACCCTGGTGGAAGGTACGCATGGTCAGCTGGGTACCGGGCTCACCGATCGACTGCGCGGCGACAATGCCGACCGCCTCGCCGATGTCGACGAGCTTGCCGGTGGCCATCGAGCGGCCGTAGCAGGTCGCGCACACGCCGGTACCGGTGGTGCAGGTCAGCACGGAGCGGACCTTCACCTCGGTGATGCCGGCGCCGAGCAGCGCCTCGATGGCCGGGTCGCCAAGATCGGCGCCCGCCTCAACGATGACGTTGCCCTTCTCGTCCACCGCGTCGGAGGCCAGCGTGCGGGCGTACGTCGAGGTCTCGACGTGCGCGTCGCGCACCAGCGTGCCGTCGGCCAGCTTCTCGGCGATCGTGGTGTTGATACCGCGCTCGGTGCCACAGTCGTGCTCGCGCACGATGACGTCCTGCGACACGTCCACCAGACGACGGGTCAGGTAACCCGAGTCGGCGGTACGAAGCGCGGTGTCTGCCAGACCCTTACGCGCACCGTGAGTGTTGATGAAGTACTCGAGAACGGTCAGGCCTTCCTTGAAGGAAGACTTGATCGGACGCGGGATGAACTCACCCTTCGGGTTTGTCACCAGGCCCTTCATACCCGCGAGCGAGCGGACCTGGGTCATGTTGCCCGCAGCGCCCGACTTCACGATCACGGGGATCGGGTTGTCGTCGGGGAAGTGCGACTCCATGGCCCGGCCGACCTCGTCGGTGGCCTCCGACCAGATCTTGACCAGCGCGCTGTTGCGCTCGGAGTGGTTGAGCGCGCCACGCTGGTACTTCTTCTCGATCTGATCGGCCTGCGCCTCGAAGCGCTCCATGATCTCGGGCTTCTCCGGCGGAACCAGAACGTCCGAGATCGACACGGTGACACCGGAACGCGTGGCCCAGTAGAAGCCGGCGTCCTTGAGCTTGTCGACGGTCTGCGCAACCACGATCATCGGGTAGCGCTCGGCGAGATCGTTGATGATCGTCGCCTGCCGCTTCTTCGGCATCTGCTCGTTGATGAACGGGTAGTCCGCCGGGAGCAGCTCGTTGAACAGCACACGGCCGAGCGTGGTCTCGGTGGTCCAAGCGTCACCGCGGGTCCAGCCCTCGGGGAACAGCTCGGCCTCGACCTCGGCCTGCGGACGCTGCTGCGTCAGCCGCACCTTGATGGTGGCGCGGACGGACAGCACACCGCGATCCACGGCCATGATCGCCTCGGCGGGCGAGGAGTACACGCCCTGCTCGGCCTCGTTCTTGGTCGCGGGCTTGAACTCGCCCAGCGCGCCCTCTTCCTGACGGGTCAGGTGGTAGAGGCCGGTGACCATATCCAGACGCGGCATGGCGAGCGGACGGCCCGATGCCGGCGACAGGATGTTGTTCGAGGACAGCATCAGGATGCGGGCCTCGGCCTGCGCCTCCGCGGACAGCGGGAGGTGCACGGCCATCTGGTCACCGTCGAAGTCGGCGTTGAACGCCTCACAAACGAGCGGGTGCAGCTGAATGGCCTTGCCCTCGACGAGCTGCGGCTCGAAGGCCTGGATGCCGAGGCGGTGCAGCGTCGGTGCACGGTTGAGCAGCACGGGGTGCTCGCCGATGACCTCTTCGAGCACGTCCCACACCTGCGGACGCTGACGCTCGACCATCCGCTTGGCGGACTTGATGTTCTGCGCGTGGTTCAGGTCGACGAGACGTTTCATCACGAACGGCTTGAACAGCTCGAGCGCCATCAGCTTGGGCAGACCGCACTGGTGCAGCTTGAGCTGCGGGCCGACGACGATGACCGAACGGCCGGAGTAGTCGACGCGCTTACCGAGCAGGTTCTGACGGAACCGGCCCTGCTTGCCCTTGAGCAGATCCGACAGCGACTTGAGCGGGCGGTTGCCAGGTCCGGTGACCGGACGGCCGCGGCGGCCGTTGTCGAACAGTGCGTCAACCGACTCCTGCAGCATCCGCTTCTCGTTGTTGACGATGATCTCGGGTGCACCGAGGTCGATCAGTCGCTTGAGGCGGTTGTTGCGGTTGATGACGCGGCGGTACAGGTCGTTCAGGTCCGAGGTGGCGAAGCGGCCACCGTCGAGCTGAACCATCGGGCGCAGCTCCGGCGGGATCACCGGAACAGCGTCGAGGACCATGCCCATCGGCGAGTTTCCGGACATCTGGAACGCCGCCACAACCTTGAGTCGCTTGAGCGCGCGCAGCTTCTTCTGGCCCTTGCCGCTGCGGATGGTCTCGCGCAGCAACTCGGCCTCGGCCTGGATGTCGAAGTTCCGCATGAGCATCTGGATCGACTCGGCACCCATGCCGCCGGTGAAGTACTCGCCGTAGCGATCGATCAGCTCACGGTAGATCATCTCGTCCGGGATCAGATCCTTCGGCGAGAGCTTGGTGAAGGTCGTCCAGATCTCGTCGAGCCGGTCGAGCTCGCGCTGGGCACGGTCACGCAGCTGGCGCATCTCGCGCTCGCCGCCGTCGCGCACCTTGCGGCGCACGTCCGACTTGGCACCCTCGGCCTCGAGCTCGGCCAGGTCGGACTCGAGCTTCGTCTGGCGTGCAGCGAGATCGGCGTCGCGCTGATCGGCGAGCGCCTTCTTCTCGACCTCCATCTCGGCCTCGAGCGTGGACAGCTCGTTGTGCCGCATGTCCTTGTCGACCGAGGTGATCACGTAGGACGCGAAGTAGATGATCTTCTCGAGATCCTTCGGCGCCAGGTCGAGCAGGTAGCCGAGGCGGCTCGGCACACCCTTGAAGTACCAGATGTGCGTAACCGGCGCGGCCAGTTCGATGTGGCCCATCCGCTCGCGGCGCACCTTGGCGCGAGTGACCTCGACGCCACAGCGCTCACAGATGATGCCCTTGAAGCGGACACGCTTGTACTTACCGCAGTAGCACTCCCAGTCCCGGGTGGGACCGAAGATCTTCTCGCAGAACAAGCCATCCTTCTCCGGCTTGAGCGTGCGGTAGTTGATGGTCTCCGGCTTCTTGACCTCGCCGAAGGACCAACGGCGGATGTCGTCGGCCGTGGCAAGACCGATTCGGAGTTCATCGAAGAAGTTGACGTCTAACACGTAACTTCCTTTCCCCAAAAGTGGGATTGTTCTAGCAAGTTCGACAAGGACTAGAGGCGGCGGCCACAATGCGCGGCCGCCGCCGCCGGACTAGTTCGCCAGGTCGTCGACCGTGGCGGCCTCGTTGCGGGACAGGTTGATTCCGAGGTTGGCAGCAGCGCGCTCCAGGTCCTCGTCGTCGCCATCACGCATCTCGATCGCCGCGCCGTCGCTGGAGAGCACCTCAACGTTGAGGCACAGCGACTGCAGCTCCTTGAGCAACACCTTGAACGACTCCGGGATGCCCGGCTCAGGGATGTTCTCGCCCTTGACGATCGCCTCGTACACCTTCACGCGGCCGACCACGTCGTCCGACTTGATGGTGAGCAGCTCCTGCAGCGTGTAGGCCGCGCCGTAGGCCTGCATCGCCCAGCACTCCATCTCGCCGAAGCGCTGGCCACCGAACTGGGCCTTACCGCCGAGGGGCTGCTGGGTGATCATCGAGTACGGACCCGTCGAACGCGCGTGGATCTTGTCGTCGACCAAGTGATGCAGCTTGATGATGTACATGTAGCCGACCGAAACCGGGTACGGGAACGGCTCACCGGAACGACCGTCGAACAGGGTCGCCTTGCCCTCCTGGCTCACCATGACCTCACCGTCGCGGTTCGGCAGCGTCGACGAGAGGAGGCCAGTGAGCTCCTCCTCGCGCGCACCGTCGAAGACCGGGGTGGCGATGTTGGTGTCCGGACCGGCCGCCAGCATCTCCTCCGGCAGCGTCTCCGCCCAGTCCGGTCGAGTGCCGTCGCCGGCGATCTGCACGTTCCAGCCGGTCTTGCCGATCCAACCGAGATGGGTCTCGAGGATCTGACCGATGTTCATACGACGCGGCACGCCGTGCGTGTTCAGGATGATGTCGACCGGGGTGCCGTCGGGCAGGAACGGCATGTCCTCCTGCGGGAGGATCTTGCCGATGACGCCCTTGTTGCCGTGCCGGCCGGCGAGCTTGTCGCCGTCCTGAATCTTGCGCTTCTGCGCCACGTACACGCGCACCAACTCGTTCACGCCCGGAGGCAGATCGTCGTCGTCCTCGCGAGAGAACACGCGGATGCCGATGACCTTGCCGGACTCACCGTGCGGCACCTTCAGAGAGGTATCGCGAACCTCGCGCGCCTTCTCACCGAAGATCGCACGCAGGAGGCGCTCTTCCGGCGTCAGCTCGGTCTCGCCCTTCGGCGTGACCTTGCCGACGAGCACGTCGCCGTCACGAACCTCGGCACCGATGCGGATGATGCCGCGCTCGTCGAGATCCGCGAGGACCTCGTCGGAGACGTTCGGGATGTCCCGGGTGATCTCCTCGGCACCGAGCTTGGTGTCGCGAGCATCGATCTCGTGCTCCTCGATGTGGATCGAGGTGAGCACGTCCTCTTCGACGAGGCGCTGCGACAGGATGATCGCGTCCTCGTAGTTGTGGCCTTCCCACGGCATGATCGCCACGAGCAGGTTCTTGCCGAGCGCCATCTCACCGTTCTCGGTGCAGGGGCCGTCGGCGAGGACCTGGCCGGTCTCGACGCGCTGACCCTCGTCCACGATCGGACGCTGGTTGGCGCACGTGCCCTGGTTGGACCGCGCGAACTTGCGCATCCGGTAGCTGCGGCGGGTGCCGTCGTCGGCCATGACGGTGACGAAGTCGGCCGAAACCTCTTCGACCACACCGGCCTTCTCGGTGACAACGACGTCGCCGGCGTCCACCGCGGCGCGCAGTTCCATGCCGGTGCCGACGAGCGGCGCCTCGGAACGGACCAGCGGCACGGCCTGACGCTGCATGTTCGCGCCCATCAGGGCACGGTTGGCGTCGTCGTGCTCGAGGAACGGAATCATCGCGGTCGCGACCGAAACCATCTGGCGCGGCGAGATGTCCATGTACTCGACCTCGCTCGGCGTGACGAGTTCGACCTCGCCACCCTTACGACGGCAGAGCACGCGCTCCTCGGTGAAGGTGCCGTTCGCGTCGACCTTGGCGTTCGCCTGGGCCTTGACGTAGCGGTCTTCCTCATCCGCGGTCAGGTACTCGATCTGGTCGGTGATCCGACCGTTCTCGACCTTGCGGTACGGCGTCTCGATGAAGCCGAACGGGTTCACCCGCGCGTACACCGACAGCGAGCCGATCAGGCCGATGTTCGGGCCTTCCGGCGTCTCGATCGGGCACATGCGGCCGTAGTGCGACGGGTGCACGTCGCGGACCTCGAGGCCGGCGCGCTCACGGGACAGACCACCCGGGCCGAGCGCCGAGAGACGACGCTTGTGGGTCAGACCCGACAGCGGGTTGTTCTGGTCCATGAACTGCGACAGCTGCGACGTTCCGAAGAACTCCTTGATCGCGGCCACAACGGGACGAATGTTGATCAAGGACTGCGGCGTGATCGCCTCGACGTCCTGCGTGGTCATGCGCTCGCGGACGACGCGCTCCATGCGGGACAGGCCGACGCGGATCTGGTTCTGGATCAGCTCGCCGACGGTACGCAGACGACGGTTGCCGAAGTGGTCGATGTCGTCGACCTCGATCGGAACCTCGACGCCGCCGGGAACGGTCATCGCCTTGTCACCGGCGTGCAGACGCACCAGGTACTCGATGGTGGCGACGATGTCCTCGCGCGTGAGCACGGTGGAGGTGATCGCCTCGCCGGGGTTGACGCCCAGCTTCTTGTTGATCTTGTAGCGACCAACGCGCGCGAGGTCGTAGCGCTTCTCCTTGAAGAACAGGTTCTCCAGCAGGTTCTGCGCGCTCTCACGCGTCGGCGGCTCGCCCGGACGCAGCTTCCGGTAGATGTCGAGCAGGGCCTCGTCGGTGTTCTTCGCCGGGTCCTTCTCGAGCGTGGTCATCATGATCTCGGAGAAGCCGAACCGCTCGCGGATCTCCTCGTCGGTCATCTCCAGCGCCTTGAGCAGCGTGGTGACCGGCTGACGACGCTTGCGGTCGATGCGGACACCAACGGTGTCGCGCTTGTCGACGTCGAACTCGAGCCATGCGCCACGACCGGGGATCACGCGGACGCTGTGCAGATCCTTCTCGGTGGTCTTGTCGACCGTGTGGTCGAAGTAGACACCCGGGGAGCGAACGAGCTGCGAGACAACGACGCGCTCGGTGCCGTTGATGATGAACGTGCCCTTGTCGGTCATCATCGGGAAGTCGCCCATGAAGACCGTCTGGCTCTTGATCTCACCGGTGTTGTTGTTGATGAACTCCGCGGTGACGAACAGCGGTGCCGCGTACGTCATGTCCTTGTCTTTGCACTCGTCAACCGAGGCCTTGACCTCGTCGAAGCGCGGGTCGGAGAACGACAGGGACATCGAGCCCGAGAAATCCTCGATCGGAGACAGCTCCGTGAGAACTTCCTCGAGGCCTCCCGTGGGAGGCGGGGCGTTCAAGCCGGTATCGGCCTTCGCGGCCTGGCGCTCGCGCCATTCCGGTGAGCCAACCAGCCAATCGAACGAATTAGTTTGAAGATCGAGAAGCCCGGGCACCTCCAGCGGTTCACGGATCTTCGCGAATGACACCCGCTCGGGGGCTCCGGGGATTCCGGTAATTGCCTTGGTCTGGGTGGAGACTGCCAAGATGCGTCCTTCCAGCACCTCACGCGGGCCGCGTCCGAAATGCGCGACCATCGCTTAATCTGCTACGAATCTCGCTGGTTACAACCCGAACGAGACTCGAAGAGCAGGGCAGAAAATTC
Source organism: Aldersonia kunmingensis (assembly GCF_001646865.1). GTDB lineage: Bacteria > Actinomycetota > Actinomycetes > Mycobacteriales > Mycobacteriaceae > Aldersonia > Aldersonia kunmingensis. Next base: position 43,391 of record NZ_LRRB01000251.1, read on the forward strand.
ACGTCCAGAGAACGTGAAGTCGACCTTTGCAATCGAGGGGTGGACAGGAGGCAGCCAGCGCAACGTCCAAACTTACACCAATAGCTGGATCATGTCCAGCCAGGCAGCATGATAAGCATCCGAGTGGGGCGTCCGTGCCGTTTCGGCGCTGGTCACCAGTGCACGGCCCGCGAAATCTCGCATGTTCGTGCCAATAGAGTGACGCTTCGGCTCCGCGACGTCAAGGCTTAGCGCCCGCGTTTCCCGCCCAAAAAGTTGCGGGAGTCACTGCAGAACGATCTCCGACAGCACCCATTTGCCGTCCACCTTCGTCATCCGGGCCACTTCCGGGCCCGACGAGCTGCCCTGAGCGACCCCGTTGTTGGTAACGCTGACCGTGAGAAACGCCAGCACCTCGGCCTGATCGCCGTCGAGGAGCGTGACGCCGGTCGGGTCGACCTTGGCCTCGGTGCTCGTCTTCGATTGCTGCGCAGCGGATTTCGTCACATCGACGGTCTTGTCGAAATCGGCGCGCATGTCCTCATTGAGCACCTCGCGCGACCGGTCGGCCCAGGCGTCCATGTCATCGAACTTGTACGCCGTGATGGTCGTCAGGGCGTTTTCTGCCGCCGCCTTCACCTCATCGGTCGCGGCGTTGTCGACGAAGGCCTGATTGGAGATCGCGGAGTCCAGAGCGACCTTCGCGATCACGGACCCGATGCCGATCAGCACCAGGGCGACGACGAACAGTGCGGCGGCGAGCTGGAGTGGATTGCGGGGCCTCTTCTCGGCCTCGACGGCAGGTTCGACCGGAACTGATTCGTCCTCTGCCTGTGGCTCTGCGAAGGCAGGTTCGGTCTGCTTCGCCGCAACAGGTGCTTCCACCTGTGGCGCTTCGGCCGGTTGCGGTTCGACCTCGGACGTCACAGCCTGCGGTTCGGCGACCGACTCGGCCGATTCCGCCGGTGTGCGCGGCGCGATGGATCGGCCGGTGCCGGCGATCTTCGGACGTCGACGTACGGGACCGGGCTGATTGACGCGGCGATTCGGTGGCATTGGGTACTACTCCTTCGGTGTGCAGGTTCGTCGGAAGCCGACAGACCTACGAACCACCCTCTTCGGTGTCCTCGGGTGCAGGCGCGGGAGCGGGAGCCTGGGCGCCCGGGTCGTCCAAAAGCACCGGCTGACCCAGCGTGGTCGCCTGCGCGGCCTTCCAGACGCCGTCGGTCTCGTGCATGTTCATCGTCCAGGTCACCCGCTGCCTCGTAGGCGGCTTGTCCGGGTATGTGCTGGTCTGCGCGACGACGACGAGCGCCGCGGCGGTGTCCTCATCGGTGTTGAGCTCGGTCAGCGCGGCGCTGAGCACAGTCGCCTCGAGGCGGGTCTTGCTCTGCGTGGCGAGCTGCGTGACCTGGTCGCGGCTCTTCTCGATCTGGTCGTGCATGTCCCCCGTCGTGGAGGACTCCATCAGCGCGACGCTGCCCGCCACATCGTCGGGATTGATCGAGTTCAGGTTGATCGCGGCCTGACGGGCTCCGTCGAGCGCCGAATCTCGCGCGTCCGCGGCGTTGGTGTCCGTGAGGGCCCACCGGACCCCGAACCAGCCCGCCGTCACCAGCACGGCAACGGCAACCGCAGCAGCGACTGCGACGGCGAGGATCTGTGGGATCGAGCCCTTCCGGTCGGAGGATTGGGTGGGCACAGCTGGGTCGGTCACACCGCTACCTTACTGGCGAGTCGGTTCGGCGCTACGCGGCCGCTCACCGCGGCACAACGCCGAGCAACACCGCGAGCTGTTCCGCTGCCGGGCTGAGGTTCAGCGTGTCCGGCATCGTCTTCGGGTTGTCGTCCCAGGGCTGCGGCACGGTCGGGTCCGTGTAGATCGAGCGCGCCCCACCACGCACCGACGTCGGATTGCCTTGCGGCACCTTGCATCCGGCCTTGGTGTTGAACGGGAAGTTGTCCTGCGTGTCGTCGAAGTCCGGGTTCTGTTCCTTCAGCTTGCGGAGCTCCTCGTAGGTGCTCTCGTAGCCGCGGGTACAGGCGATCGGGTTGTTCGTCTCGAGCACGATGCCGAAGTGCGTCGTACCGTCGCCGGGCACCGTTGACGAACCACCGATGGAGAGTCCGGGCAGCAGCTGCAGTATCGGCTTGAGGTTGAACGACTTCGGCGCCACTTCCTTCAGCAGCACATTCAGGTTCGTGAGGTCCTGCGTGAGGGCGGGACCGCTCTCCTCGATGAGCGTGCCGGCCTGGTCGCTGAAATCGGTACCCGTAGCGATCAGGCGCCGGATATCGGGATCGCTCGCCCGCAGCTGAGCGGTGACCTTGTCCAACCCGTCGGCGTACGCGCGGATGGCGTCGGCCTGTTCGGCCTGGGTCTCGAGCACGATCTGGCCGTCCCGGATCAGCTGCAGCGTCTCGGGCAGCGCCTCGATCCCGGTCTCGGTGAAGCTGTTCAGCGAGTCGACCAGAATCTGCAGGTCGTCACCCTTGCCGTTGAACGCCGTGCCGAGTTCCGTGATCGTCGTGCGCAGCTCTTCGAGCGGCACCGACTGCGCGAAGGTATCGACACTGCGGACGACATCCTCAACGGGCATCGGAGTCGTCACGTCCTGCGCGGAGATGACCGACCCGTCCTCGAGGTAGGGGCCCTCGTCGGTGTCCGGCTGCAGATCCAGGTACTGCTCACCGATCGCCGACCGGTTCGCGACCACGGCCTTCGCCGACGCCGGGATCTTCGGGCCGCCGCTGTCGAGCAACGCGTCCACGACGAGTCCGTCATCGGTGAGGCGCATATCCCCCACGCGTCCGACGCCGACACCGCGGTAGGTGACCTCGGCCTCGGGGTAGAGCCCGCCGGCCGTGGTCATCTCGACCTTGACCGTGTACTGCCCGAAGCCGAGCAGGTTGTCCATCCGCACGTAGCGCGCACCGACGTAGACGACCCCGAGGACCGCGACCACCACGAAGGCGACCAACTGCCATCGAACGAGTCTCGACCTCATTGGCCGCCACCCCCCAACTTCTCGAGGATCGAACCGAGCGGATCGAGCGGCGAAGGCACCGGAGCACCGGCGGGCACGATCGGGGGCAGCGGAACGAGCGAGATGGTCGGCCAGCCCGGGTACGGCCCATTGCCGTTGTAGTACGGGTTGGCCGGATTGATATTCGGCTGCGGACCGACCGGCGGCACGTACACCGGGTCAGGCTTGCCGACACCGAGGTTGCTCAGCGTCGTGCCGATCTGCAGATCCACCGACAACCAGGTATTCACCTGGCCACCGATCGCGGCCGGGAGCACCGAGTCCGGGAACGGATACGTGGGAATCAACGGGAACGCGGTCACCAGATCCGGTGCCGCTGCACCGAGCGCCTGCAGCGTCGGCCGCAGTGCCCGCAGATCGGTGATCAGGTCGTCCTTGGACGTGTTGACCACGTCGTAGCCAACCTCGCCGAGCCTGTCGAGCTGGGCCAGGAGCCCGATGAACTGCGGCCGCTGCTCCTCGAGAATTTGCACGCCCTTGGGCAATTCGTCCAGGACGCCCGCGATCTCCTCGGTCTGTTCGGCCACCCGGGTGCTGAGCACATCGAGCCCGTCGAGCGCGCGGGTGATCGAGTCGACCTCTTGATTGAGCCCATCGATAAGCGTGTTGGCCTGTTCGAGCAGCGAGCGCACGCGCGGCTCGCGACCGCCGAGCGCCTTGTTCAACTCCACGACGATCGGCTGCAACTGGGCGACGCCGCCGCCGTTGAGCAGCAGCGACAACGCGCCGAGCACTTGCTCGATCTCGGTGGCATGGCTGGTGCGCTCGATGCCGATGGTGGCACCGCTCTCGAGCTGCTCGGGAGAGGGATCCGCCTCCGGCGCAGCCAGGTCGATGTACTTCTCACCGAGCAGGTTGGTCTGCTTGATCCGCGCGACCGCATTGGCCGGCAGGTCAATGTCGTTCTTCACCTCGGTGTCGACCGTCGCGGTCCACCCATCGCCGCCGATCGCGATGTCCGTGACACGGCCGACCGCGACACCGTTGACTTTCACGGCGGATTCCGGAACCAGGTCCAGGACGTCATCGAAGTCCATCTTGATGTGCATCGGATCCGAACCGACGTCTGGCCCGCCGGGCAGCGGAAGGCTGTAGATGCCACCGGAGCAACCGGTCGCTACCGAGGCGAGGACGCATCCGCCGAGGGCGAGGGAGGTAACGCGGAGACGGGTGCGCTTCACTGTCCTCCCTCTTCCTGCTCGGACGGCGCGACACCGTCGGTCTGGCGCGGCGACGGGTTGCCCGGGACGGTTCCCGGCACCGGATTGGCCTGCTGGTTCTCCTTGCTGAGAATGCCGAAGGGCAGGTTCAGCGTCGGCGACTTGACGCCCGCCGCGAGCTGCTCGGTGACGGCGAAGCACGCGTCCACGACCGGGCGGTAGGTCCTACCGAGTTCTTCGAACACCGGGTCGCCCGGCTTGAGCTTGCCCACCTCGAGCAGCTTGCAGAACAGGCTGAACGGCTCGGCGATCTCGGGGATGTTGGCGCGCATGTCGAGAGTTCCCGACTCCGCGTCGTGCACATTGACCAGGTTGCTCAGCGCCACCGGAAGCACCGGCAGTGCCGCGGCAACGTTGTCGGCCTGGTTCGCCAGCGTCTGCGTGAGCGCGGTGAGCGCCTCCGCATTGCCCTGGATCTGGGCGCGGTTGTCGTTGACGAACCGCGCGACATCGCCGAGGGAGATCGAAAGCAGGTTCAGCGCCTCGCCGAGGTTCTGCCGCTCGCCGGCCAGGAACGTGCTGATATCCGCGAGCTGCGCGTTGAATTCGCGCACCTGCGAATCGTTCTCGGCGAGCATGCTGACGAATACCTGCAGGTTCTTGATCGTGTCGAAGATGTCGCCACGCGCATCGGACAGGTACCGCGACGCGCGCGACAGCTGAGTGATGCTGGCGCCCAACGCTTGTCCGTTGTTTTCGAGGTTGGCCGAACTCACCGTGAGCAGGTCGGACACGGCGCCGTTGGCGTTGGCCCCGTTCGGGCCGAGGTCATTGGACAGCTTCGCGATACTCGCGTACAGCTCATCGACCTCGACCGGAGTCGCGGTGTTCTCGCGCGTGATCGTCGCGTCGCGACCCATCTTCTCGCCACCGGTGTACGGCGGCGCGATCTGGATGTAGCGGTCGGCCACGACCGACGGCGTGATCTGCATGGCCTTGGCATCGACCGGGATGTCGTAGCCGCGATCGACACTCATGACGACCTTGACCTGATCACCCTGCGGTTCGACCTTGTCGACCGAGCCGACCGGGACACCGAGGATCCGCACCTCCGAGCCCTCATAGATGCCGACCGACCGATCGAAGTACGCGGTGATCTTGGTGGTGGTGAACCGGTTGTAAAGCATCCAGCCCACACTGGCCACGATCACGGCCGCGATGACGATCAGCGTGATCGGCAGCCACCGGCGGTTGCGCTCGCTCGTCGAAGTGCTCTGCTCGCTCATCAGTGACCCCCGATCCCGGTGCGAAGCGGCGGGCGGTCGGGAAGTAGCGAGTTCGGCAGGCCCGGCGGAACGAGGTTGACCACGACCGCGTCGAACCACCGACCGTTGCCGAGCACGTCGGCGTAGATGCCGTAGAACGGCGCCGCCAACTCGAGCGTCTTGTTCACGTTGTCCAGGTTGTCGTTGAGGATGTTCACCACGGCCTGCAGGTTTTCCAGCGTCGGCCGGATCTGCTCCTCGTTGTCGCGCACGAACGCCGAAAGCTCCGCGCTGACGCGCTTGGTGCCGTCCAGCAGGAGCGCGATCGACTGCTGCCGGTTGTTCAGCTCCGCGAGCAATTGGCCACCGTTCGCCAGCAGCTTCTCGAACTCGGCACTGCGGTCGGCGAGGACCTGCGTCGTCTGCTTGGTCGCGGCGAACAGCTTTTTCAGTTCCTGATCGCGCTTGGCGAGCGTCTCCGACAGCCGAGCGACGCCGTCGAAGGACGCACGGATATCGGCCGGGGTGTCGGTGAACGCATCCGCGAGCACCTCCATGCTTTCGGCCAGCTGGGTGGTGTCGATCTCGCCGATGGTGGACGCGGCGGCGCTGAAGGCCTCGATCACGTCGTACGGCGACGTGGTGCGGGCCAACGGAATCGTGTCGCCAGGGCTCAGCGTGTCGTCTCCGCGTGGGTCGAGCGACATGTACTTCAAGCCGAGCACCGACTTGATCTCGATCGCGGCGGTGGTCTCGTCGCCGACCCACGCATTGCGCGTGTTGAAGTCGACCAGCACCTTGTCACCGTCGAGTCGAACGTCGGACACCTTGCCGACCTTCACACCGGCGATCCGGACCTCAGCGCCTTGGCGCAGGCCGGCGGCCTCCTTGAACTCCGCGGTGAACTTCGTGCTCGCGCCGATGATCGGCAACGAGTCGAGAAAGAACATCGACACCGTCACCAGCAACACCATGAACAGACCGATGGCGCCGAGTGCGACTGGGCCCCTACGACTTTGCGTGATCATCACTCACCGTCCTGGTTACACCGGGGCGCGGCGTTCTGATAGATCGCGGCATTCAGGGTGGGGATTCCGGTGGGCAGGTTCAGCTGCGGCGCATCCTGCGCGCCGCCACCGACCACGAGATCGATACCGCACAGGTAGAACTGGAACCACGACCCGTAGCTACCCACCCGGCCAAGGCTCTCCATCTTGATCGGCAGGTTGGCAAGCGCGACGTTGACCTCGTCGCTGCGCTTGTTCAATTCGCCGGTGACCTGGTTCAGGCCCGCAATCGATCCCTGCAGCGACGGCCGGGTCGGCTCGAGCAGATCGGCGGTCGCGTCGGTCAGGTTCGCGAGCGAAGTCACTGCGCTGCCGATCGTGCCGCGGTCGCGGGCAAGGCCCTCGACAAGCTGGCTGGTCTTGACGAGCAGATCGCTCAGCTGATCGTCGCGCGCGTTGACGGTCTCGAGGATGACGTTCAGGTTGTTGACCACATCACCGATGACGGCGTCCTTGTCGGCGATCTTGTTGGTCAGGTTCGCGGTGTCGCGCACCAGGTCTGTGATCGTGCCGCGCTCGCCTTGGAAGACCTGAATGATCTCGAACGAGAGCTTGTTCACGTCCTCGGCGGACAGCGTTTGGAACAGCGGCCGGAAGCCGTTGAACAGCGTGGTGAGGTTGACCGCGGACTTGGTGTGCTCCAGCGGAATGGTGCCGCCGTCGGACAGCTTGAAACCCTGCTGCCCCGAGCCCTGGTCGAGCGCGATGTATCGCTGGCCGACCAGGTTGCGGAACCGGATCGCGGCCGTCGTGCTGGCCGGCAACCAGTCGCGATCACTGAGCTCGAACTCGACCTCGGCCTCGCGCTTCTCGGCGACCTCGATCTTGGTCACCTTGCCGACACGCACACCCGCGATACGGACCTCATCGCCCTCGTTGAGGGAGGTTACATCGGCAAATCGCGCCTTGAACGAAGTACCGCCGCCGCCGAAGTTCGCGATCGACACGAACAGGATGCCGGTGAAGAAGAGCGTCACCACGGCGAAGATGATCAGCTTCACCAAGGGGCCGGTCAGACCTCTCATCGAACGCTCACCTCCTTCCCGCGCAGCGCCGGTGCACCGATTGCCGTTGTCCATTCCGGAATGTCTTCCGGTGCTACCCCACTCGCGACGCCATACACCGTGGACAGACTTGCCCGCTCGAGCGGCGAACCGATCGAGGTCGTATGCATCGCCTTGAACTGCGGGATCGGGTACATGGTCGGGTCCGCGCCCGGGTTACGGGTCGGCGGCTGGTACGAACCGTCGTTGATCGAGCCGCCCGGGTACTGGCCCGGGTCGACACCGAGCGGTGGCTCGGGTTCACACCATGGCCCGCGTGTATCGAACCAGCGCGGCTCGTCCTGGTTGGGCAGGTAGCGCCCCCGCGGGTTGGTCAGCTCGATCGTTACGTGCGGGCCGCGGTAGGGCGTACCGACACCCATCAGCTCATCGATTCGCGGCGACAGCTGCGCGAAGTTGTGCAGCGTGCAGGGGAAGCTCGGCGAATAGGTGGCCAGCAGGGTCAAGGCCTCTTCCGAGTCGGCCGCGATCGAGACGATGTTGTCCCGGTTGGCCGCAAGGAAGTCGGTCACCGTTGGCGCCGTCTGCGTCAGGCTCGCGATCAGCACGTCGACCTGCGGGCGGCGCTGAACGATCGTCGCGTTGGTCGTGCGCAGGTTGTTCAGCGCACTGACCAGCTGCGGCGCGGCATCGGCGTAGGTCTCGGTGAACGTCGCGAAATCCTGGATCGCCGACTGCAGTGCCGGCATCTCGGTGTTGACCTCGCGGAAGATCGTCTCGAGCCGGTCGATGGTGATGCCGAGCTGCTCGCCGCGCCCCTCGAGCGCCTGCGCGAGCGCGCTCAGCGTGACGGAAAGATCCTGCGGCGGCACAGCCTCCAGCAGCGGAAGGACGCTGTCGAGCAGCTTCCCGACCTCGACGGCGTTGCCGCTGACATCCTGCATGACCGTGTCGCCCGCGGCGATCGGCTCGCCACTGGGCTCGGCGGGCACAACGAGATCGACGTAGCGCTCGCCGAACAGCGTCTTGGGCAGCAGTCGCGCCGTCACGTTGGACGGAATCTCCGACACCTGGCCGGGCTCCAGCGCGAGCACCGACTTGACCTGCTCGCCCTGCGGCTCGGCCGAGCGCACCTCACCGACGAGGACCCCGCGCATCTTGACGTCGGCGTACTGCGGCAACGCGTTGCCGACGCTGTCGGTGATCATGTCGACCTTGACGACCTCTTTGAAGCTTTTGTTGTACATCGAGATCGTGAGCCAGATGAAAAGCGCAACAACGAGGAAGAACGCGATACCGAAGATGCGCCGGGTGAAAGCGGACCCAGATCTGATCATCCGGCCACCCGCACCGTCGTGGTCGTGCCCCAGATCGCGAGGCTGAGGAAGAAGTCCAGCACGTTGATCACCACGATCGCGGCACGCACCGCGCGGCCAACGGCCACGCCGACACCGGCCGGACCGCCGGTGGCATGGAAGCCGTAGTAGCAGTGGATCAGGATGATCACGAACGCGAAGATGAGCACCTTCGCGAACGAATAGAGCACGTCCTGCGGGGGCAGGAACAAGTTGAAGTAGTGGTCGTAGGACCCAGTCGATTGGCCGTTGAACCAGGTGTTCACCAACCGCGAGGCCAGGAACGCCGAGAGCAGGCCGACAATATACAGCGGGATCACCGCGATGAATCCGGCAATCACGCGGGTAGAGACCAGGAACGGCACGCTGGGCACCGCCATGACCTCGAGCGCGTCAATCTCCTCGGAGATACGCATCGCGCCGAGCTGCGCGGTGAAACCACACCCGACGGTGGCCGACAACGCCAACGCCGCGACCAGCGGCGCGAGCTCACGGGTGTTGGCGTACGCGGTGATGAAGCCGGTGAGCACAGAGCTACCAAGCTGATCCAGGGCAGCGAAGCCCTGCAGGCCGACGACCACGCCGACCGCACCTGACATCAGCAGGATGACGCCGACGGTGCCGCCGATGACGGCGAGCGCGCCGCTGCCGAAAGTGACCTCGGCGAGCAGGCGAAGCGTTTCCTTGCGGTAGTGCTGCAGCGTGCGCGGCATCCAGGCGATGGCGCGCGTGTAGAACGACATCTGCTCGCCAGCGCGGTCGACCACATTGAGCGGTATCCGCGCGACATTTCGGGCACGAGCGAGGGTCCGGTCGTAGCGACCGTGCGCAATTGTCATCGCGTCAGGCCCCCTTGGGCGGAACGATCTGCAGGTAGACCAGCGTCAGGATGAGGTTCGCGAAGAACAGCACCAGGAACGTGATCACGACCGACTGGTTCACCGCTTCGCCGACGCCCTTGGGGCCGGGATTGGGGTGCAGACCCTTGTAGCACGCGATGACGCCCGCGATGAGACCGAAAATCGCCGCCTTGAGTTCACCGACGTAGAGGTCGGGCAGCTGAGCAAGTGCGGAGAACGAGGACAGGTAGGCACCCGGCGTTCCGTCCTGCATGAAGACGTTGAAGAAGTAGCCGCCGGCGATACCAACGACCGACACGAGACCGTTGAGCAGGATCGCGACAAGCACCATGCCGATCACCCGCGGCACGACCAGGCGCTGGATCGGATCGATGCCGAGCACCTGCATCGCGTCGATCTCCTCGCGGATGGTCCGCGAGCCCAGATCTGCCGCAACAGCGGAGCCGGCGGCACCGGCGATCAACAACGCAGTGACGACGGGCGCGGCCTGCTGCACGGTGGCCAACACGCTCACCGCGCCGGTGAACGACTCCGCGCCGAGCTGCTTGATCAGCGAACCGGTCTGCAGCGAGACGACGGCGCCGAACGGGATCGCGACGAGCGCGGTCGGCAGGATCGAGACGCTCGCGATGAACCACGACTGCTCGATGAACTCGCGCCACTGGAATGGCCGCACGAAAAGCTTGCGGAACACGTCGACGAAGAGCTCGAAAATATTGCCCGCCTGAGCGAGACCGCCGTTGATCGGTCTCATCAGCCTGGACTGGGCTTTACTTGCCATTCGGCTACCGGCCCGCAGCGGCGGAGACGACCGGAATCACCTCGGTATCCGGGTCACCGGTGTAGTACGTGCCGGCGTCCTCGGACTCTTCAAGGCTGACCTGGATCGCGGCCTGAGCCTCTGCGGGCAGGGTGTGCATGATTTCTCGTACCCGCTCGCGGCGCCGCGCCACCGCTTTGCGCTCGGGCATTCCGGGGGTCGCGCGGATCTGCGGGATGATGCCTGTGATTTCCTCGGCGCCGCCGTCGGAGTGGCCGGCGTCGACCATCGCCTGCTCCTGGGCGATCTGGGCGTCGTCCTTCTCCTCGGACATACCGATGGGGCCGAGACGGCGGCCGTTGATGAACTGCCGCACGACCGGCTCATCGCTGGTGAGCAGCACCTCACGGGGACCCATCATGACCAGCCCGCGGCGGAACAGCATGCCGATGTTGTCCGGCACCGTGCGCGCCAGCGAAATGTTGTGCGTGACGATCAGGATCGTGGCATCGATCTGCGCGTTGATATCGATCAACAGCTGCGACAGGTACGCGGTACGCACCGGGTCCAGACCCGAGTCCGGCTCGTCGACGAGGATGATCTGGGGATCGAGCACGAGCGCCCGCGCCAGGCCGGCGCGCTTACGCATACCGCCGGAGATCTCGCCCGGGAGCTTGTTCTCGGCCCCGATGAGGCCGGTGAGATCCAGCTTCTCCATGACGATCTGGCGGATCTCGGACTCGGACTTCTTGGTGTGCTCACGCAGCGGGAAGGCGACATTGTCGTAAAGGTCCATCGAGCCGAACAGAGCGCCGTCCTGGAACAGCACACCGAACAGCTTGCGGATCTCGTAGAGCTCCTTGTGCGAGCACTGGGTGATGTCCACACCGTCGATGAAGATCGAGCCCTCTTCGGGCTTCAGGAGACCGATCAACGACTTCAGGAACACGGACTTACCCGTACCGGACGGGCCAAGCAGCGCGGACACCTCACCGGACGGCAATGTCAGGGACACGTCCTGCCAGATCGTCTGCGACCCGAATCGCTTCGTGACACCCCGCGTGCTGACTTCGACGCCCACTATTCCTCCGCCCGATTCAGCCCACTTGAGCTGCAACGAATCCTTACCCCCGGTATGGTTCGCGTCACTCTAGCGTATGGCCGTGCCGTTCGTCGCCGTCGGCACTACCGATGAGTAACTTTGTGCGGACGGTTTGTTCGACCACGATCACCCCGGGGTTCGGACAGAACTTACTTCAAAGTAAAAGTTCCAGACAATTGGGGGTCTCCCCTCGAACAGCTGGGCTTACGACCAAAAACGACAGGGTGGCTCCCTTACGGGAACCACCCTGCCGTTCATGCAGTACCGCAGCTCGGCGCGTTGCGCCGAGGCGAGGACTACTTGATGGTGATCTGGGCGCCAGCGGCTTCCAGCTTCTCCTTGGCGGCCTCGGCGGCGTCCTTGGCCACCTTCTCCAGGATCGCCTTCGGCGCACCCTCGACGAGGTCCTTGGCTTCCTTCAGGCCGAGGCCCGCAACGATCTCGCGGACGACCTTGATGACCTGGATCTTCTTGTCGCCGGCACCCTCGAGGATGACGTCGAACTCGTCCTGCTCTTCGGCAGCGTCGGCGGCGGCCGGAGCGGCACCCGCGGCGGCAACGGCAACCGGGGCAGCAGCGGTGACCTCGAAGGTCTCCTCGAATGCCTTCACGAACTCCGAGAGCTCGAGCAGGGTCAGTTCCTTGAACGCGTCGAGCAGCTCGTCAGTGCTGAGCTTCGCCATGGTGGCGGTCCTTCCTTTAAGTCCCTGTCAGCGATCCGCGACCGGGATGGGTTTGGTGATGCGCTTGGTGCGGATCAGCTTTCGGTGGCGCCCTCGGACGCCTTCTTCTCCTGCAGCGCGGCGGCCAGGCGGGCCACCTGCGAGGCGGGAGCATTGAACAGGCCTGCGGCCTTTGCCAAGTTGCCCTTCATCGCGCCGGCGAGCTTGGCCAACAGGATTTCGCGGGACTCGAGGTCCGCGATCTTGTTGACCTCGTCCACGGACAGCGCGCGGCCGTCCATGTAGCCGCCCTTGATGACGAGTGCCTTGTTGTCCTTCGCGAAGGTCTTGATCGCCTTCGCTGCGTCGACCGGCTCGCCCGCGATGAACGCAATGGCGGTCGGACCGACGAACAGATCTTCGAGGCCCTCGACGCCAGCCTCAACGGCTGCGCGCTTGACAAGGGTGTTCTTGGCGACGGAGTAAGTAGCGCCGGCACCGAGTGCCCGACGCAGCTCGGTGATCTTGCCGACCGACAGACCACGGTATTCCGTGACCACAGCAGCCGTCGAACCCTTGAACTGCTCAGCGATCTCCGCAACCGCGGTGACCTTTTCAGCCTTTGCCATACTTCGCCTCCTCTCTTGACGGTCTGGTCCGGTGAAGGACCATTGCTCCACTTGCGGACCGGAAGGAAGGCGGAAAAAACAAACGCCCCGGGCGCAGGGCACACCGGGGCTTACGAGATACAACGCCGCATTGCGGGCAATATCCCTACCTCGATCAACCTGCGTGGGCCGCCGGAAACTTCCGGACCTTCAACCGCGCAAGCGCGGTAACCAACGGTCTTGGGTAGAACGTGATTGGGTTGGCGTCCGATAAACGAACACCGCGAGACAGCATAGCGGCAACCTGGGCGAACTGCCAAAACGAGCCGTGTAGAACTAACCCCATGACCCTTCCCGACATCCGACGCGGTACTGCCCCGGCGAACGGGCTCGAGTTCGCCTACGAGGATATGGGCGATCCCGGCAACCCACCCGTCCTGTTGATCATGGGCTTCAGCGCGCAGTTGACGCTATGGCCCGACGAGTTCTGCGCGGCCCTCGTCGACGGCGGCTACCGGGTCATCCGGTTCGACAACCGCGATATCGGGCTGTCCAGCAAACTTGACGGTGTTCGGGTGGATGGCGCGCTATGGCGCCGGCTGGCGAAATTCCAACTGGGACGGGCGAGTTCGGTGCCGTACACCCTGCACGACATGGCCAAGGACACCGTCGGCCTGCTCGATCACCTCGGCATCGACTCCGCCCATATCGTCGGCGCGTCGATGGGCGGCATGATCGCGCAGATCTTTGCCGCCGAGTATGCGGATCGCGTGCGGACCCTCGGCATCGTCTTCTCCAGCACCAACCAGCCGCTGCTGCCGCCGCCCGCCCCGGCGGCGCTGAAAGCACTGCTTGCCAGCCCCGGCGCGAACCCGACCCGTGATCAGGTGATCGCGCAATCGGTGCGTGCTCGCAAGGTCATCGGCAGCCCGCGGTACCCCGAGTCCGACGATCTGGTGAGCGCGGACGCCGCACGTGATTACGACCGCAGCTACTACCCCGCCGGTGTGGTACGCCAATTCGCCGCGGTGAGCGGCACCGGCAGTCTGCTCGACTACTCCCGACGGATCGGCTCCCCCACCGTCGTCATCCACGGCAAGGAAGACCCGCTGATCCGCCCGGCGGGCGGGCGAGCCGTTGCCAAGGCGGTCAAGGGATCCCGGCTGCACATGATCGATGGCATGGGCCACGATCTGCCCGCGCCGCTGATCCCTGAGATCACGGGTGAGCTGCTGAAGAACTTCGCGCTCGGCTGACCACAGCAAGAACGACGAGGGCCGACACGGAAAGTCCGTGCCGGCCCTCGTCGTTGGTGCGGGTGCCTACTCTGCAGCCTCTTCGAGAAGGTTGCGGGTACGGTTCGGGTCCACCGGGATGCCCGGTCCGGTGGTGGTCGAAACCGTGATCTTCTTGACGTAGCGGCCCTTGGCGGTGGACGGCTTCGCACGCAGGATCTCGTCCAGTGCGGCGCCGTAGTTCTCCACCAGCTTCGCCTCGTCGAACGACGCCTTGCCGATCACGAAGTGCAGGTTGGCGTGCTTATCAACGCGGAAGTTGATCTTGCCGCCCTTGATGTCGTTGACCGCCTTGGCAACGTCGGTGGTGACGGTGCCGGTCTTCGGGTTCGGCATCAGACCGCGCGGGCCAAGGACACGCGCGATGCGGCCGACCTTGGCCATCTGGTCAGGGGTAGCGATTGCGGCGTCGAAGTCGAGCCAACCGCCCTGGATCCGCTCGATCAGGTCCTCGGCGCCGACGGCGTCCGCGCCGGCAGCCTCGGCCTCGGCGGCCTTCTCGCCCGCGGCGAACACGATCACGCGAGCCGTCTTACCGGTGCCGTGCGGCAGGTTGACGGTGCCGCGGACCATCTGGTCCGCCTTGCGGGGATCGACGCCGAGACGAACGGCGACCTCGACGGTCGCGTCCATCTTGGTCGAGCCGGTGTCCTTCGCGAGGCGAGCCGCCTCGAGCGGGGAGTGGAGCTTGTTGATATCGACCTTCTCGGCCGCTGCGCGATAAGCCTTGCTGCGCTTTGCCATGTTGTGCTGTCCGTTCTAGTTGGTTCAGATGTGGTTATCGGGCCTGGCCGGCCCTCCCACAGGTGGAGCTGAGTTGACTCAGGCCTCGACCGTGATGCCCATCGAGCGTGCGGTACCGGCGATGATCTTCGCGGCCTGCTCGATGTCGTTCGCGTTGAGGTCTTCTGCCTTGGTCTTGGCGATTTCGCGCACCTGATCCATGGTCACCTTGCCGACCTTGGTCTTGTGCGGCTCGCCGGAGCCCTTCTGCAGGCCGGCGGCCTTGAGCAGCAGCCGTGCGGCGGGCGGAGTCTTCAGCTTGAAGTCGAAAGTGCGGTCTTCGTAAACCGAGATCTCGACCGGAATGACGTTGCCACGCTGCGACTCGGTCGCCGCGTTGTACGCCTTGCAGAACTCCATGATGTTGACGCCGTGCTGACCGAGCGCCGGACCCACCGGAGGGGCGGGGTTCGCCTGGCCGGCCTGGATCTGAAGCTTGATGATCCCGGCGAGCTTCTTCTTCTTGGGGGGCATCTTTCGTTTCCTAGGTTTGTTGCTGGTTCTTGCGGATGGCAAGTTCGGGTTCACGGCGCTGGCGCCGCGACGGTTAGATCTTCGCGACCTGAGTGAAGGCCAGCTCGACCGGTGTTTCACGGCCGAAGATCGACACGAGCACCTTGAGCTTCTGCTGCTCGGCGTTGACCTCGCTGATGCTGGCGGGCAGCGTCGCGAACGGACCGTCCATGACGGTCACGGATTCCCCAACCTCGAAGTCGACCTCGATGGCCGGCTTCGCGGTGAGCTCGGTGGCGCCCTCGCCGGACGCCGCGGCGGCAGCCGCAGGCTTCTTCTGTGCCGACTCCGGCATCAGGAACTTGATGACCTCGTTGATGGTCAGCGGGGTCGGACGCTGGGTCAGACCGCCGGAGGCCTGGGTGCTGGCCGTCGCGCCGACGAAGCCGGTGACACCCGGCGTGTTGCGCACAGCGCCCCACGAGTCGTTGTTGAGCTCCATACGAACGAGGATGTAGCCCGGCAGCACCTTGCGCTTGACCTGCTTGCGCTGGCCGTTCTTGATCTCGGTGACCTGCTCCGTGGGCACCTCGATCTGGAAGATGTAGTCGCCCACATCGAGGTTCTGCACGCGGTTCTCGAGGTTGGACTTCACCTTGTTCTCGTAACCGGCGTACGAGTGGATCACGTACCAGTCGCCCGGCTGGAGCCGCATCTTCGCCTTGAACTCGGCGACTTCGTCGATGGGCGCTTCGTCGGCAGCCTCGGCGGGCGCCTCATCAGCAGTCTCGGCAGCAACCTCGGAGGCTTCGTCGGATACGTCGGCCGCCTCCGCGGCCACGTCGGTATCCTCCGGCGCCGCGTCAGCGTCCACGTTCTCGTCGGCAGAACCCTCGATGGCCGCGGCGTCCTGCGCCACGGCCTCGTCCAGTTCGCCGTTCTCCGGGGTGCTCACTTGGCACTCGCTCCTCGTGTCGTCAACGTGCATCTCGGGGCGCGCGCTGCGCGCCACGTTGTGTGCGGCCGGTTTGTGGGTTCACCCACCGTCTAGCCGAACAACCATTCGACGCCCTTGATGAACGCCACATCCAGTCCGCCGATGAAAGCGACCATCACGACCACGAACACCAGCACCACGCTCGTGTAGGTGATCATCTGCTTGCGGTTCGGCCAGATCACCTTGCGCAGCTCGGCAACGACCTCGCGCAGGAACTTGCGCAACCGCTTGAACGGGTTGCCACGGCCCTCGGTGTTGGCCGACTTCTTCGCCGACTGCGTCTTCTTGTCGGCATCCGATCCCGCCGACGAGGATCGCGGCGCGACAGCAACCGAACCGTCATCACGGGTCCGACGGCTCGTCCGCTTCCCAGTCGGCCGGGCGACCGAGGATTCGGAACTTCCGTTCGCGTCGGCGTCGTTCCGGCGGTTGCCGGTCGAGCCACCGTCGAGCGTGTCGCGCTCGTCGCTCACTTCGATCCTCTCAGTCGCTGGCATCAAGGGCAGGGGCGACAGGACTTGAACCTGCAACCTGCGGTTTTGGAGACCGCTGCTCTGCCAGTTGAGCTACGCCCCTTCGGCTGGGCCATTCGTTTCGGATTTCTCCGATGCCCCAGCCACTCTGCGATCACACAACACGCGCGCCACCCCTCGACCCGGAGCAGGCCGGTCGGGCAGCGCGCAGCGCTGGTTGACCCCAGAAACTTTAGTGTACGTTACCTGCCGCGCCGGACCGAAATCGCGGTGTCACGCACGCCATACCGCCCGTCATGCCAGCTGAACGGCGGCGGTGGCTCGACCGAAAATCTTCTTGCCGTCCGACTTCGCCACGATCGCGATGACCGCGGTGCGGGTCTCCGGATCGAGCGACTTGACCCGTCCGGTGAACTCGACTTCGGCGGCCTTGTGCGGATCGACCTTCACAGGAGCGGTGAACCGCACGCTGTAGTCCTTGACCGCGCCCGGGTCGCCGAGCCAGCCGGAAATGAAGCCGGCGCCGAGACCCATGGTGAGCATGCCGTGGGCGACGCAGTTGTCGAGTCCGGCAAGCTTCGCGATATCGTCACTCCAGTGGATCGGGTTCGCGTCGCCCGAAACTCCGCCGTAGTTCACCAGATCTCCGCGGGTGAGTCGCACGGTGCGGGGAGTCAGCTCATCGCCCTGCGAAACACTCTCGAAGGTGCGGACCAGTCCGGTGACCTTCGGCGCAGCCGGAGTCTTCGGCTCGACGAACGGCTTCGGACCACCGATCGGCTGCGGCTCCGGTGCCTCGGCGCCGACGCCGTGCATGACGACATCCTCGACGGCGTGCGCAATGTTCTCATCGACATCGCCACCGGTACGCCCGATCAGCGTCGTCCAAGTGGTCTGCACCAGTTCGTCGTTCTGATCGGTGACGATGTTCTTGGTGACCATGATGTCGGTGCCGGCGGCCTGCCGGAACGAATCGAGGTAGACGTCGCAGGTGAGCTGGTCGCCCACCTGGATCGGCTTGTGGAACTCGAGCACCTGATCGGTCTGCATGATCTGGCTCAGGTCGTAGCCGGTGATGATGTTCTCGAACATCTTGCGCTGGGCAAGAATGCCGACCAGGGAGATAAAGGTCAGCGGTGCGAGCAGGCCGGAATAACCATGTTCAACGGCGATGTTCTCGTCCCAGTGCAGCGGGTGGTAATCCTGCACTGCGCGGGCATACTCGCGGACCTTCTCGCGGCCGACCTCGTAATGGTCTTCGACGCGGTAATGATGACCCACCATTGCCAACGCGTGCGCCGCCGGATCGCTGGGATCGGCGGCGGTCTGCACGTCGTCTGAAACGCTGCTGTTCACTTGAAGAATCCTCTTAACTAACCCGCGAGACCTGAACGAACTCGTCGGGTCCGTCGCGTGGGATCAGCGAGATTCGCGGTGCGCCCGGTGAGTACCGCAGTTCGGGCAGAACTTCTTCAGCTCGAGCCGGTCCGGGTCGTTGCGACGGTTCTTCTTCGTGATGTAGTTGCGGTGCTTGCACACCTCGCAGGCCAAGGTGATCTTGGGCCGCACATCGGTGGAGGATGCCACGACACGCCTTCTTTCGCCTCTACTGATCGGCCCGGGCATTCGGTGCCGGTGGGCGATCGGGGGTATCTAGTCTCTTGTAGCGATGGCCGGACTTGAACCGGCGACACAACGATTATGAGTCGTTTGCTCTACCGACTGAGCTACATCGCCTTGCCCTTCTCGGCGCCAATCAAGACGGCACCTCAATCCAGCGAGCCCCCTAACGGAATCGAACCGTTGACCTTTTCCTTACCATGGAAACGCTCTACCGACTGAGCTAAGGGGGCATGGCTACGCTCGCACCTAGTTCGGTTCAACCCGTCCTGGGATGCGTTCGAAGCCTTCAGAAGGTTACACAGACCGAGGCCTGCACGCCAAACCGTGTGGTCAGCGCCCTTTCCGAATCCTTCCCGTGCGGCTCGCGCCGCCTGGAAAGTGAGAACCCCGGGTGCCTTGTGGCGACCCGGGGTCTCGTTGTGGCAGATGTAGGATTCGAACCTACGTAGGCATAAGCCGACGGATTTACAGTCCGCTCCCATTGGCCGCTCGGGCAATCTGCCGTTCGCGCGAATTTCGCGGGTTTCCCGCCGCTTCGACGCGCAGAGAAGAATACAACGAACCTGCACCCACGATGCAAACCGCGTGGTAGAAGCACCGGAGCGCAGCTTGCGGAACGACCCAGAAGTACCTGAGCGCAGCTTGCGGAACGACCGAGAAGCACCGGAGCGCAGTCTGCGGAGTGCGCATAAATGCTGCGCGTCGGCTTGCTAGCGTCGTTTCACACGCCGATGCCACGCCCGGCCGGGCCACGCATCGGGACCCGAAGACAACCGATTTGCGAGGAGTTGTTGTGGCCGATTCGTCGTTCGATGTGGTGAGCAAGGTCGACCGCCAGGAGGTCGACAATGCCCTCAACCAGGCAGCGAAGGAGCTGACCCAGCGCTACGACTTCCGCGGTACCGGCGCCGGGATCGAATGGTCCGGCGAAGAGGCGATCGTCATCACCGCGGACTCCGAGGACCGGGTCAACGCCGCCCTCGAGGTGTTCAAGGAGAAGCTGATCCGCCGCGACATCTCGCTGAAGGCATTCGATGCCGGCGAGCCCGCCGCCTCGGGAAAGGTGTTCAAAGTCACCGGGTCGCTGGTCCAGGGCATCTCCTCGGAGAACGCGAAGAAGATCTCCAAGAAGATCCGCGACGAGGGCCCCAAGGGCGTCAAGGCGCAGGTCCAGGGCGAGGAGCTGCGGGTCAGCAGCAAGAAGCGCGACGATCTACAGGCCGTGATCTCGCTGCTCAAGGGCGAGGACTTCGGTATCGCGCTGCAGTTCGTCAACTACCGCTGACGAACGTCGGATCTCAGCGCAGCGTGCCGACGAGCACCAGGCTGCGCCCGAGTCCGAGACGTTCCTGAGTCGCGGTCCAGCGCTCGTCGCCGAGCACGCGGCGCAGCGAACCGTTGACCGGGCGGCTGTGCAGTACGCGCAGCCAGCCCCGGTCACCGCCGGGGGCGCACGTACGAATCGGCTCCAGCGCGAAGTACGGCTCGAACAGCTCCATCAGCCGCGCCCTGGTGGGCCAATTACGGATCTGCCCGGGCCCCGGCGGGCGCAGGAAACTCGTGCGATTCCAGATCGTCGGGTTCTGCGTCGTGAGCACAACAACTCCCCCCGGGCGCAGCAGTTCTGCGATCCGGGCAACGAATCGTTGCTGGTCGGGGACGTGCGCGACGGTCTCCAGGGAAACGATCGCGTCGTAGCCGCCAGGCAGGTCGAGGGCGACGAAGTCACCCGCTTGCCAGGTGATCTCCGGGTGCCTACGGCCCAACTCCGCGATCGGCTCGGTCGGTAGGTCGACGCCTGTGGCGTCGCCACGGGTCGCGAGCCGGGTGGTCAGCCAGCCTGTTCCGCAGCCGATATCGAGAGTGCGCGGATCCGGGCGGGCAAGCCGATCGATCGCGTCGAGAACATGGTGAGCGCGGCGTTCGTTGTCCTTGTTGACTTCCCACTCCACCGAGTCCTGGACCCACTGGGTCCAGAAATCGTGTTGGGCGTTCATGGTCGGCTCGTTCGACGACATGTTCGGGTTATCGCTCAGCAACCACTGAATGTCACACCTGACGAGCCACCGGTCTCAGATCGCCGTCGCCGGCAATCATTCGGCGACCGATCAGTGCATCCCTGCCATGCGTTCGAGCCGCTCGATCCGCTCGGCCATCGGCGGATGTGTGGAGAACATCCGGCCCACGCGGTCACCTGCGCGGAACGGATTGGCGATCATCAGGTGCGACTGGGAGGCGAGCTTCGGCTCCGGTGGGAGCGGCGCGGCCTGGGTGCCACGTTCGAGTTTGCGCAGCGCGGAGGCCAGCGCGAGCGGGTCACCGGTCAGCTCGGCGCCGGACTGGTCGGCCTGGTACTCGCGCGACCGGGACACCGCGAGCCGAATCAGGGTCGCCGCGATCGGGCCGAGTAGCGAGACGAGCAGGATCGCGAGCGGATTGCCGCCCTCGCGGTTGCCGCCGAAGACACTGGCGAAGAAGGCCATATTGGCCAGACCCGAGATCACAGCCGCGAGCGTGCCCGCTACCGACGAGATGAGGATGTCGCGGTTGTACACATGCGAGAGCTCGTGCCCGAGCACCGCGCGCAGCTCACGTTCGTCGAGGATCTGCAGGATGCCGCTGGTGCAGCACACCGCGGCGTGACGAGGATTGCGGCCGGTGGCGAAGGCATTCGGCGCGTTCGTAGGGCTGACGTAGAGCCGCGGCATCGGTTGGCGCGCAGTCGTCGCGAGTTCACGAACGATCCGATAGATAACCGGCGCTTCCAGCTCGGTCACCGGCTGGGCGTGCATAGCGCGCAGGGCGAGCTTGTCGCTGTTGAAGTACGCGTAGGCGTTCATCGCCACAGCGAGCCCCACGGAGATCCAGAGGATCAATGGACTGTTGAAGAGGGCGCCGATGAACACGATGAGCGCCGACATACCGACCAGCAACACGAACGTCTTGGCGCCGTTCGCGAACCCGTGACCGTGCATGACCTCTCCTGCCCTACTCCCCTGTCACTGTGCCAACGACTCCGTTGTGGGGTGTAGTTCCCTTCGGCGTCAGCCGACCCGCTCGATCGTGTAGCGGGTCAGCCTGGCCAGCGCATCGTTCGCCGGTCCCGCCGGCAGCTTCGCGAGCGTCTCGTGGGCACGATCGGCGAAGCCCTCGAGCCGCTGCTTCGCACGCACCATGCCCTGCGAGGCATCGAGCAGCGCCAGCGCCTCGGCGAGGTCCTCATCCGAGGTCACCGGGCCTGCGAGCAGTTCCCGCAGCCGATCGCCGTCGGAGCCTTCCTCGCGCAGTGCGTAGAGAACGGGCAGCGTGTGCACGCCCTCGCGCAGGTCCGTGCCCGGCGTCTTGCCGGACTGCTCGGAGACCGAGGAGATGTCGATGATGTCGTCGGAGATCTGGAATGCGGTGCCCACGATGCTGCCGAGTTCCTCGAGGAGCGCCACATGTTGCGGTTCGGCGTTCGAGAACGTGCCGCCGAATCGGCCCGAGGCCGCGATGAGCGAGCCGGTCTTCTCCCACACCACCTTCAGGTAGTGCTCGACCGGATCGGTTTCCTGCTTGACCCCGACGGTTTCGCGCATCTGGCCGGTGACCAACTGGGCGAACGTTTCAGCGATGATGCGCACTGCCTCGGGTCCCAGAGTGGAGACCAGGCGGGAGGCGTGGGCGAAGAGGTAGTCGCCGGCCAGGATGGCGACGCTGTTGCTCCAACGGGAGTTCGCGCTCGGGGCGCCGCGGCGCATGCTCGCCTCGTCCATCACGTCGTCGTGATAGAGCGTGGCCAGGTGCACAAGTTCAACGACGGTCGCGGCCGTGACGATGTCCGGCGACGTCGGGTTCGGGCCGAGCTGCGCAGTCAACACGGTGAACAGCGGACGGAACCGCTTTCCGCCCGCGTTGACCAGGTGCAACGCGGCCTCGGTGAGAAAGTCCTCGCCCTCGGAAAGCTCGGCGATCATCAGCTTCTCGACCTCGGCCAGACCGTCACGGACCGCCGCCGCCAGCTCCGGGTCACCAAGATCGATGCCCGCCACCGTCGTGTTGTCGTCGCTCACGCTGGATGTGCCCGTCTCTTCTCGCGCCAAAGCGTTCCAAACCACCCTAAGAACCTAGCCGGTCGGTGTGCTGCGCGGCGCGTCGCCATGATCACTGGGCCGTGCGGAAAGATGGAGGCGTGCCTGCCCACGATCCGCAATCCGCCGACATCGCCCGCATCCCCGCGGCCACCGACGTGCTCGTCGTCGGTGCGGGCCCTGCCGGATCGGCGGCTGCGGCCTGGGCCGCGCGGCGCGGCCACGAGGTCGTACTCATCGACGCCGCGGCGTTCCCAAGGGACAAGACTTGTGGCGACGGGCTCACGCCTCGCGCGGTGGGCGAACTCGACCGGCTCGGCCTCGGCGACTGGGTGCGCTCCAGGGCGGTGAATCGGGGACTGAAGCTCGCTGGGTTCGGTCATACACAGGTGATTCCCTGGCCGGGCGGTGTTCTACCAACCGTCGGCAGTGCCGTTGCCCGCACCGAACTCGACGATCGAATCCGGACGGTTGCCGTCGAGGCCGGTGCGACCGCAGTGCACGCGAAGGCGGTGTCGGTCAAGCGCGCCGATGCGCGGGTCGAGTCGGTCACCGTGCAGACGCCGGCAGGTGGACAGACCATCACGTGCCGCACCCTGATCGTCGCGGACGGCGTTCGGTCGCCCATCGGCAAGCAACTCGGCCGAACCTGGCATCGCGACAGCGCCTACGGCGTCGCGGCCCGCGCGTACGCGAAGACAGAGCGCAGCACCGAAGAGTGGATCAGCTCCGATCTGGAGTTGCGTGATACCGAGGGAGGGTTGCAGCCCGGGTACGGCTGGGTGTTCCCGCTGGCGAACGGCGAGGTGAACATCGGCGTCGGGTCGCTGGCGACGCTGAAGCGCCCCGCCGATGTCGCGCTGCGGCCGCTGCTCGAGCAGTACACCCGGCTTCGCACCGACGACTGGCAGTTCGAGGGGCCGCTGCGCGCGGTGTCTTCGGCGCTGTTGCCGATGGGCGGCGCGGTGTCGGGAATCGCGGGGCCGAACTGGGCGCTGGTCGGCGACTCCGCGGCGTGCGTCAACCCGCTCAATGGCGAGGGCATCGACTACGGGCTCGAAGGCGGGCGAATGCTCGCCGACCTACTGGACGAGCCGGATCTGACGCTGGTCTGGCCCGAGACCCTGCGCGCGCACTACGGCCGGGCGTTCTCGGTGGCCCGCCGGATCGCGGAGGCAACCACTCATCCCCGGGTGCTGCCGATGGCCGGACCGCGCGCATTGCGATCCGCCGCGGTGATGCGGGTTGCGGTCCGGCTCATGGGCAATCTGGTCACCGACGAGGATGTCGACTTCGTCGCCCGCCTGTGGCGCGGCGCGGGCCAAGCGTCGGTGTGGACCGACCGCAGGCCGCTGTTCGCCTAGTGATCGATGGTGGCGGTCACACCAGGTTGAGCTGCCAGGTCACGCCGAACCGATCGCCCACCCAGCCGAACCGGGTGCTGAACCCGTAGTTGTCGAGCGGCATGTACACGCGGCCGCCGTCTCCGAGCCGGTCGAAAAGCCGCTCGAGCTCGGTGTCGTCCTCGCAGTCGACCCAGAGCGACACCGCCGGAGTGAACCCCCACTCGTGGTCGACCGGGCTGTCGGAACAGCTGAACTCGCCCCCGGCGATGCGGAACGTCGCAACCTTGACGGTGCCCTCGGACGGCCCCTCCCCAGCGGCCCAGCGGTCGATCGTGAGGAGATCGAAGTCGTCGAAGACGTCGCGGTAGAAATCGAGCGCGGCAGTCGCGACGCCGCCTTGGAACGTCAGGAAGGTTCGGAGTCCTCGAGTCATGGGCTCGACACTACGACCGCCAATCGGCGAACTAAGCGTTGACGATGCCCAATTCGGCGACCAGTTCGCGGACTCTGCCTTCGATCTCGTCGCGGATTCGGCGGACCGAATCGATGCCCTTGCCCGCCGGATCTTCCAGCTGCCAGTCGCGATAGTCGACCCCGGGGAACACCGGACAGGCGTCCCCGCAGCCCATGGTGATCACGAGATCAGCGGATTCCACTGCTTCGTACGCGAGCTTCTTCGGCTTCCGGTCGGCGATGTCGATGCCGACCTCCGCCATCGCGGCGACGGCGGCCGGGTTCACGTGCTCGGCGGGCTCACTGCCCGCGGAGCGGACCTGCACATGCTCACCGCCAAACGCACGGAGGAAACCCGCCGCCATTTGCGATCGGCCCGCGTTGTGAATGCAGACGAACAACACCGACGGAGCGGCTGAGGCCATGATTGTCAGTCCCTTTCGGACGAATTTGCCTGTCGGGCAGTCGAGTTGGAGGAGAGGGAAACATTCGGATCCGAGCCGTGCGGCACGACAGCATCGCCCGCCGAGGCACTCGCGTCCGGGTAGAGCACCGCAATAACGCCTAGTCCGATTGCGCCACCGATGATTTGCGCCACGATGAATGCCGGCACCGACCCGGGCGCGATACCGGCGAACGTATCGGAGAACATTCGCCCGATCGTGACTGCGGGATTGGCGAACGACGTCGACGACGTGAACCAGTAGGCGGCACCGATATACGCGCCGACGGTCGCGGCTGACAACGCGGCGCGACCAGACCGTGCGAGCGCAAAAATGACCGCGATCAACCCTGCGGTGGCGACGATTTCACCGATCACGTGGCCGGACGTGATCCGATCCTCATCGGAGATCTGGAACGCCCCGAGGTCGAACATCACGTTCGCCAGCACAGCGCCGACGACGCCGCCCGCGATCTGCGCCACCGAATAGGTGGCAACTTCCGAGGCGGCCAAGCCCGTGCCTGCGCGGCGACCCAACACCCAGTCCACGGCAGAGACGACGGGGTTGAAATGCGCCCCGGATATCGGCCCGAACAGCAGAATCAACACCGCGAGGCCGAGTGCGGTCGCAGTCGAGTTTTCCAATAGCTGCAGCCCGACATCGCCCGGCGAGAGCTGTTGGGCCGCAATACCGGAGCCAACTACGACCGTCACCAATAGCGCCGTACCGAGGAACTCGGCGATGAGCCTGCGGCCGAGCGGAATGCTGTTCACGCGTACTGCCCCGCTGTATCGAACAAGGCGGCGAGCTCCACGAATGTGTCGGGCACGACTCGGTAGTAGACCCATGAGCCGCGGCGCTCCCGATCGAGTAGACCGGCATTCCGCAGCACTTTGAGGTGATGGCTGATTGTCGGCTGCGACAGGTCGATTCCCGCCGACACATCGCACACGCAGGCTTCTTGGTTCGCGTGGCTGGCAATCGCGCTCATCAACCGCAATCGCACCGGATCGGCCAGCGCCTTCAGCTTCACCGCCAATTCACCGGCCGCCTCCGCGGACAGCGGTTCGCGGACCAGTGGGACCGCCGCGCAGCCGGACTCATCGGTCAGCTGCAATTGCTGTTTCGACATTCATCGATATTGACCGATATCAAATTAGTACGCAAACGAACAGCGCGTGAACGCCGGCCGAGGGCACACAGACCCTCGGCCGACGCTCAGGGATGTATCAGCAACACGGCGCGGCGGCCTGCAGCCCACTCTCCGCACGGGCGCCGGTGCAGCACGTGCCGACGTCGCCCGAATCGTCGGCAAGCAGTTCGGGACTGGTGCCGAACACCTCGGAGTCGGCGAGCACGGTGTAGACCTCCCACTGTTCGCCGGCCGGTCCCGAAACCCAGACCTTGTCCTGCGCGGCGAAACAACAAGTGGTGTTCATCTGCTCCTGGGTGAACAGGCCCTCGTCGCTGAGGCGTGCTATCTCGCCACGCACCTGATCACTGGTTTCGACCTCGACACCGAGGTGGTTGACCGAACCGCCTTGGCCGGGATTCTGAATCAGCACGAGCTTGAGCGGGGGCTCGGTGATCGCGAAGTTCGCGTACCCCTCCCGCACCTTCGCGGGTTCGGTATTGAACAGCTTGGCGTAGAACTTCACCGATTCGTCGAGGTCATCGACGTTGAGGGCGAGCTGAAGACGTGACATGACGTACTCCTACCTGTGAGACATATATCGAAACCGCGGTAGGACCAGAATGGCACCTTTTCGACATATGTCAAGAAACCTGGCAGAATTAGTGCATGCCGAAGACGCTGCCCGTGATCGATATGTCCGCTCCGGTCTGCTGCGCGCCCGTGGCGGCGGGCCCGATCGATGATGCGGCGGCGCTGGAGGTGGCCTTACGACTCAAGGCGCTCGCCGACCCGGCACGGGTGAAGCTGATGTCGCTCCTGCTCGCCGACGCAGCCGGCGAGCAGACCACCGGCGAGCTCGCCGCGATCGTCGGGCTGTCCGAGTCGACGGTCAGCCATCATCTCGGCCAGTTGCGCACGGCGGGGCTGGTCACCTCGGAACGGCGCGGGATGAGCGTCTTCCACAGCGGACGCAGGGATGCGCTCGGGGCGCTGTGCGCGGTGCTCGATCCGAACTGCTGCAGCTGAATTCGGGCCGCACGCCGGGGGCGCATGCACGTCGCGCGCCTCAGCGTTCGGCGGCGGCGGCGGTGATCGCCCAGAGATCGCGATCGGCCCGCGGCGGACCCGGCAAATAGCCGCGCATGGTGCCCTCGCACGACATACCTATGCGCTCGGCAACCTTCGTGCGCAGCGCGTCGTCCGCGGCGATCGCCATCCAGACCCGGTTCATGCCACGTACACCGAAGCCGTATTCGACGAGGCGGCGCGCCGCGGCCTCGACACAGTCCGGATCGGCATCCGGTGCAATGTGGTCGATGAACAGCTCTGCACTGCATTGGAATTCGTTGATTTGTTGAAGACCGCACTCTCCCACCACCGCACCATCGGCTTCGAGCGCGAAGCCCTCATGCCCGCACGGACCAGGTACCTCGAGTTTGCGCAGTATCACTGACCCGGAACGGGCGTGCAGTACAACGGCTTTGGTGGCGCATGAACGGAGCCGACGATAGCGCTCTCGCGCCTCGCTCGCCCAGTATGTCGCCATCGGGACGATGGCGCGCAGCGCATCAACCGCTAGATGGACTCGCTGCGACATCGAACCCCCGGCCACGGAATTCGAGTGGTGCGCAACGTGCGACTCCTCGAGATACGCGCTCCAGTAACCGACGAGTCCCTCCGGCGGCGCCTCGCAAGCCAGGAGGCCATAGAGCGCGTGCTCCTTGAATTTTCCTCCGGCGTCGAAGTATTCGGCCATGACCGCCTCGTGCACAAAGCCACCACGCTCCGCCGCGGCCAGTGCCGGCACGTTCTCGGTACAGATGGGCGCGACAACTCGCTCCAGTCCGAGCACGTCGAAGCCGTAGTCGACAAGCATCGCTCCCGCCAGGGTGGCAGCACCAGACCTGGCGAGCGCGATATCGACCCAGATGCCGAGTTCCGCTGTCTTGGCGGTGAAATCGAGCGCGCTGAGACTGATCTGTCCAGCGAATTGACCGTCGACTTCGATCACCATCGCAAGGTCGGTTCGCGCGCGGGCACGGTTGCGCCTCATCAAGCACTCACGCACCCAGCGCTTCCGCGTATGCCGGGCCGACCAACTCAGCGGCGAGGTGATCCAGTACGGCTCGGTGTACTCCCGATCGCGCAGCCGGAGGCGGCGCCATGTGTCGAAGTCGGCGAAGGCCGGTGGACGCAGCACCATCGTGTGTCCCAGCACTCGACATGGCCCGAGGCGGAGCCTCTCGAAATCCACCGCCGGCTTCGGGAGTTCTGTTCTCATGTTCATGCCGATCGCCCCCTGCTGACGAGTAGACCCTGCGCGGCCTTGACGGCGGCGCGAGCCGGCGAGGGGAGGATGGCGGCGAGGACCACGCCGTAAACCAGCAAGAAGACGATCGTGTCCAGCACGAGGAAACAGACCCCCACAAGAGTGGAGTGCGCGTCGGCGTGCAGGACGAAATGTTCCAGACACGCCGTGATGACGGTCGCGACGGTGGCGGCCGGCAGGGGTGGACTGATCGCGACCATGAACTCGCGTGCCGAGAATCCGACCACTGGCTTGGCCAGCACGACACAGGTCAAAGCGACCAACAAGGCCGTAACCGAGATCGACAGACCAGCACCAAGTAGGCCGAACAGCGAAGTCAGGACTATCAGCAGGCCAATCCCGAGCGTGACCTCGACCGCGGTGTACCAGTTGAGCAGGCTGGTGCGACCCCCACCCTTGATGGACTCTTCGCTGACGGAGGTGATGGCCTTGCCGACACCGAGGCCGGCCATCGCGGCGACCAGTAAACCGGCCTCCCGCCACGGCTCGCCGAACATGACGACCACCGACGGCACACCGAGCGACAGCATCAGGCCGGAAACGGCGGCGGCCCCGATCACCCCCACCCGTGTGGCACTCAGATAGGCCACGCGCATCCGATCTCGGTCGCTGGAGATACGGGAGAACGCCGGGAACAGCGCAATGGCACCGATCTCGATGATGGCCCGCACCGGAATCTGCGCGATGCGTTGGGCGTAGCGGAAGTGACCTAGCGCCGCGGAACTCAAACCGCGACCGAGGACCACTGCCTCGCCCAGATTCTGGAGCCGTGCACCTAGGGCGCCGAGCACAAGCGGGAAGCCGTAACGGGCGAGTTCGCGCCACAGGTCGAACCGGAACCGGCCACGGCCCGGGCGCCAATCGCTGATGCACCACACCGCGATGACCCACACCACGTACGACGCATACAGGCCTGCGACTTGACTCCACACACCGAATCCGTTGGCGGCCAGCGTGACCGCGGTTACCGCGAAGCTCACCGATACTGCGGGACCGACGATGAGCCGGCGGCGGACGTTGAACTCCCGTTGGAGCAAGGCCTCGGGCACGTTGGTGAACGAGTAGAGAAACAGCACGCCCGCCGACGCCGCGGTGATGAGGCCTATCTCCCTGTCGTGGAAGATGAGTCCAATCAGCGGTGCGCAGGCAAGCGTGAGGAGCGCCATCAGCAGACCACCCACGGCCGTCACGTAGAACACCGTCTCGGCGGCGTCGTCGAGACGGTCCTCCCGATGAATCAGCCCCGAGCGCAGCCCGCCTTCGACGAAGTTGCCGAGAAATGTCACCAGCACGGTGCCGGCGACGAAGAGGCCAACCTCCGCCGGCGAGAGCAGTCGAGCGAGCGCCACAGTCTGAACGAACGTGATCAGTTCACCGAAGATCAGCGCCACCGCGGACGCCGATGCGACCCGCCCGATCTTGGATGTCAGGCCCGCATGCGGATCGACGCCAATTGCGGCGGTTGGATCGAATTCCGCCGCGTGGGCAGCGTCGACGCCGTCCGCGGCGGTAACGCCGGCCTTCGTCGAAGCATTGGGTGGGGTGTTCACGTCATACCTCGCGCGACGGCGCGCGCCCCTCGACGACGCTGAAGATCCGATCAAACCCGGCCCGGCTCAGCTGGATCTGCTCCGCAGCCCGCTTCCGCAGCGGTTCTCGCAGGGGTTCCGCCTCGTACCACGCGGTGCGGATCGCCGTGTCGAGCGATTCGGCGAGCCGGTCATCGTCGAGACTCACCATCCAGAGGCCGCAACCGAACATCTCGGACAGGCCATAGAACTTGTCGTCGTAGTACTTCGTAGAAGACAACGCGACTACCGGAATCCCTTGGGACAGAGCAAATACCGCGAGGTGGTAGGCACCCGTGACGACGATTCGGCAGGTTCCTGCCTGCCGGGCGATCGCGCTCGGGCGGGCGAAGCGCCCTGGCGGCGGGACGACGTTATCCGCATCGCGCAGCACAGGGAGTGTCGACCTGCGGTCTTGCGATCTGTACTCCGCGATGACCACCGGTGCGATCCTGGTGCCGAACTCGTGTGCCATCGATCGAACCGTCTCGCCGACAACCCGCTGCGCATGATCCGAGACTGGTGCATAACCGGCCACCCGGAGGCAGAAGCCGATATTGTCGCCGATCTCGTTCCGCCGCACACGGTAGGCCAACTCGATCGCGTCGTCGCCGGTCACCATGGCATTGGCGTCATCGACGCCGAGTTCGCGCAGCAGGTCAGGCCCGCGCCGAGCCTCCCGCATGGCAATAAAACCGACTCGCGGCAGTACTTCCTTGGCGCGCGCTCGCAGTTCCGGGCTTTCCAACGGGCCCAGACCCTGGCCAACCAGCGCGACCGGCACGTGATGATCGGCAGCGTGATCGATGAGGTCCAGGACGCGCCTGGTCTGAGTAGCGTCCGCGTCGGTCAGATAACCGCCACCGAGCGCGAGCAGCAGCGAGGCCTCGGCAGCGGCCCGCCGGGAGCCGTGGTGGGGGCGCTTGGGCACCGTGTTGTACGTGGTCGGTGTTCGCCCGACGACGCGATCCGCCGCGCGGTGCAGCCGGTTGCGTGCACCGCGCACCTTCTGCGGGAGGAACGCCCGCAGCCGCAGCCAACCCAGTGCGAATGGACCTACGACGGCTGGTCCACGACCGGCGACGAACCCCTCGATCGCCGCCGGTCGTGCCCAGGGGTCGGAATCGACCACCGTGATGCCTTCGGCCGCGGGGAAGTACGCCCGCAGCAGCGAAGGGCTGTCGGTCAAGATCGCGATTCTCGCGGCGGGCCAGCGCTCGCGTAGGCGAGCGATGGTGACCTCGAGCATCGCGAGGTCGCCGTTGTTGCGCAGCCAGTACTCGCTGTTCTCGACGAGAATCCGCAGGTCGGCGCCGTCGACACCAGCCGTGCGCACGGTGTTGGTCACCGCGTCGTCGTCAGCCATGTAGTTCTCCGTCGAGGAAGCACTTCGCCGCCAGGTTCGAAGGTTGGATCGCTACCGGTGTGGAAATTGTTAGCAGAAAGATTGCCGTGCGTGCAATATGATTGCAATGGGAGCCCCTCCGTAACGCATTCCCCTAGGTGGCGAAAAGCGAAACATGGGTCAGGACCCTGGTCCCTCCGGATAGCTGGTCATTGGCTCAGAACAATTCCATGCACGAACCGGCGCAACCCGGCGCCGATGCATTCGAACCGGGAGACTGAGTTGACGACCAACTTTCAGGTCCACATCGACCGAATCCGGCGGCGCGTATGGATCGTCGTCGCATTTGCCATTCTGGGACTGGTGATCGGCCTCTATTCGGCCTACAACGCCGATACGACCTACTCGAGCAAAGCCGCGCTGACCGTGCTTTCCGACCAGCGCGCACCGGAACAGGACGCGATCCTCGGCCAGGGTTACGCCGAGGTCTTCAACGACCCGGCGTATCAGCCGGAGTTGCGCAGGCGAGCCGGCGTTCCCGAATCCATCACCTTCACCGCTCTCCCGACGCTGGCGAGTCCGATCGTCGGTATCACGGCGTCCGCCGACAACACCGATCAGCTGAGCGATGCGGCCGCGAAGATGTCCATCGCGCTGCGTGACTCGGTCAACGACGCGCTGCAACTCGGCCGCGACGCGACCGTGGCCACCGTGCAGAAGCCGCTCGACGACATTCGCGCGGCCAACGGCATCGTCCCCGAGCAGGCACTGGTCAACCTGCAGGACCGGATCAGCGAGCTCAATGCGAACTCCACCAACGAACTGCTCGCCATTCCGATGGACTCGGCTATCTCGGAGTCGAAACCGGACCCGGTGATGGCGATCGCGCTGCCCCTGATCGGCGGCCTGGTGATCGGCTGCTTCGTCGCGCTGGCGATGGGCGCGCTGTCGCGGCGGTTCACCTCGGAGTTCGACGTCACCAACCGCACTGGCCTTCCGGTGCTGACCGAGGTTCCCGGCGGCCGCGGCAAGAAAGGCGCCGCCGCGCGCGACCGCAGCCTGGGACAGCTGGCAAACACACTGGCCAACCCCAATATCCCGCGGCCAGCGGTAGTCGCGATCGCGTCCACGAGCCACAGCGAAGCGGTTCAGTCCATCGCCCGCTCACTGGCGGAGATCCGCGCCGGGCAAGGCGTCAGCACCATTCTCGTCGACGCGGATATGCGCGAGTCCGGGCCGACGCCTGGGCTGGCGGAATACCTGTCCCGAGTGGTCACCTTCCACATCTCCGATGTGACCAGCCGGCCCAATATGCCCTACCTGCGCGAGATCGGCCGGGGTAGCAAGCCCGACAACCGGCAGCAGATCGGCAGCGAGCGGATCAACGCGGCGACCGCAGACCTGCGACACAACTCGGCGTTCGCCGTTGTCGTGACCTCGCCACTGCTCGAGTCCGCCGAGGCACAGGCCTTCTGTGGGGCCGCGGATTTCACCATTCTGATCCTCGAGCGGTCGAAGTCGACCACGACCGAGGTCGCTGCGGCGCAGCGCCTGATCGACCACGTCGACGGCCACGTGCTCGGAACCGTGTTGGTGGACGCACCGGAAACGTTGCAAACCGCCTCCCGTCCCGGCCCGGTGGTCACCGCGGCTGACGTCGTCCACACGGCCTGAGCGGTGCATCGCATGGCGCCCGACGTGCACACGGGAACGCCTAAGGCGAGTAGCCGCGTCAACTGGCGCACACCGCTGGCCGCGCTGATCTTCGCCGGCTCGTTGGCGCTGCTCCTGGCCGCGACGATGTCGATGTCGGGTGGCACCCGGGAGACAACGATCACGCTCGCGGTGGCGGCCTGCTTCGGACTGCTGCTGGTCATCACCGGCCTACGCAGCCCGAACCTGGCTGTGCTGTACCTGCTGGCGGCGATGTTCCTGCGGCTCGTATTGCCGGAGATCCCGCCAGCGGACCCCTTCGTGCTCGCCTTCGGCGGCGTGATCGTGTCCTACGGACTGTTGGTCTCGTCCCGGCGCGACGCGGTGCCATCCCTCGGCTGGACCGAGGCGGCGATGTTCCTCTACCTGTTCTGGAACGTCTACTCGATGTTCGCGAACCACGATCTCGGCGCGGTCTATCCGCTCAACGACGAGGTGCTCTCGGTCCATCGGTTCATCCTCACCGGCACGGCGATTCCCTTCACGCTCTACTTCGTCGGCCGCTCGATCTATCCGACGGAGAATCAGGTGCGCACCCTGCTGTGGGCGGTGGTCGCCTTCGGCAGCTATTCCGGACTGGTCAGCATTTTCCAGTTCCACGGTCCGCGGGCGCTGGTGTGGCCGCCCTACATCATCGACTCCCCGGGCTGGGCCGGCCGCGCCAACGGCATCTTCAATCAGCCGGCAGTGAATGGACTCACCTTGATCGCAGGCTTTCTCGCCGCGATTCTGATCGCGTCTCAACCCGGGGAGCGACGTTCGGTTCGGATCGTGACGGCCGTAGTCGCCGCAGTGTGCAGCTATGGCGTCTTCCTCACCCACACCCGGGCAATTTGGCTAGCCTTCGGTGCCGTGGTCCTCGCGGGGCTGATCTTCGCCCGTGGCATGCGTATCGCGTTCGGCACCACGCTCGCGGCCGGAGTCGGCGCGGTCGCGATGCACTGGTCGACGTTCACCGGCAGCGATCGCGCCGAAGGCGGTGTCCGGTCGGTCAATGAGGTGCACGACCGGCTCAACACGATCGAGACATCGTTCTGGGCGTTCGGTGAAAAGCCCTGGTTCGGTTGGGGAATCGGACGGTTCACTGCGCTGAACACCTACCACCACAAGCAGTGGGCGCCCGACATTCCCTGGCTGCGCGGCTTCGGCATCAGCTCGCATATGAACGAACTCGGCATCCTCGTCGAGCTCGGCATCGTCGGCCTCGTCCTCTGGCTCGGCGTGCTCGCGCTGGTGATCGCCAAGCTGGTGAAAGCGATCCGCATCCTGCCCACGCAGGGACTCGGTGGCCGCAACCTGGCCCTGATCGCGCTTTTCCTGCTCGGCGTTCTGATCGTCACCGGGTTCACCGTCGACCTGCGGTTCTTCGACTTCCCCAATGCCCTTGTCCTGCTGCTCGCCGGTGTCGCGGTTGGCTTCGCGGACCGCGCAATCCGGCTACGCGACTCCGTGGATCGAGTCGACGCATGAGCGACAAGGCGACTGAATATGTTGCAGCCCTATGGGTTTCGACGAGCATGCACACTCGGGGCGGCGTCGCGAGCATGGTGCGGGCGATCCGGGACACCAGGCTGTGGGACGACTGGAACGTCCGGCATATCGCCACCCACCGCGACGGATCGCGCGCGGCAAAAATCGGGACCTACCTGACCGCGCTCATCAGCTTCGTCCGCGAAGTGCTCTGGCACCGGCCCACGGTCGTACACCTGCACATGTCTTCCTACGGCAGCTTCTACCGCAAGAGCGTCATGGTGCTGATCAGCCGCGCACTGCGGATACCGGTCATCGTGCATATGCACGGCTCGGAATTCCACGTTTTCTACGACGGCTCGCCACGACCGATCCGGCGCTACATCCGCTTCGCCCTCGAATCCGCCGACCGCGTGGTCGCGTTGGGTGAGACCTGGGCACAACGTATTTCGCTGATCGCTCCAGGCGCGCACGTCATGGTGATTCCCAACGCCGTACGACCGGGCGTGCGCGTCGCGCAGCCCGCCGCAGGCGACCCGGTGACAGCCCTGTTCCTCGGCAATATCGGTGAGCGCAAGGGCGCATTCGTTTTGCTCGATGCCTGGGCCGATCTCATGACCGAGGCGGGCGCTACACCCGCGCGACTCGTGCTCGCCGGCGACGGTGAGGTCGAGCGGGCCGGGCAACAGGTCGCCGAACTTGGCATCGAATCTTCGGTTCAGATACGCGGCTGGGTCGACCCGCAACGCCTACCCGACCTGCTCGGGGCGGCACAGATTCTCGTGCTTCCGTCCCGCAACGAGGGACAACCGATGGCCATCCTCGAGGCCATGGCACGCGGGCTGTGTGTCGTCGCCAGTGCGGCCGGCGGGATTCCAGAGCTGATCGACGAGGACTGCGGAGTGCTCGTTCCAGTCGGCAACCGGGCCGCGCTCACCGCGGCACTGCGCAAGGTGATCGACGATGGCGCGGAGCGAAAAGCACTGGGCGACAAGGCCTGGCATCGGATCCTCAGTGATTTCGACGCCGACGCGATTGCCAACCGGATCAGCGATCTCTACCGCGAGGCGGCACGGTGAACCGCGGCGCCGTTCGGGCCGACGAGCTTCGCCCGGAGCCGGACACCCCATCGCGTGTTCGCCGGCTGCGGGTGCTCTACCTTGTGCCCGATCTGCGTGTTGGGGGTGCCGAGCGACACGTCACCACGCTCATGCCGGGGCTCGACCCGGACCGTTTCGAGCCGTCGGTGCTGTGCATCGGCCGCGAGGGCGAACTGTTCGGCGCGCTCACCGAGGCCGGGGTTCCCGCGCTGGCACTCGGCCGGACCAAGCGACAGGCGATCGCCACCCTGCGCGAACTCGTCGGGCAGCTGCGCCGCATCCGCCCCGACGTGGTCATCGTGCGCGGCTACAACGCCGAGGGGTTGGGGCGGATCGCTGCCCGGATCGCCGGGGTGCCCCACACCGTCGTATGGGTGCATAACTGCGGCGATGCCGAGCCCCGCGGGCGTATTCGCCGTCTCACCGATCGCGTGCTCGACCGCGTGACGTCGGCGTACTTCGGCGTCGCGCAGGCCCAGATCGATTACCTGATCGACGATCTCGGCTACTCCCCGGACAAGGTGCACATCATTCACAACGGGATTGACCCGACGGGGTTCGCGCCCTCCGACGACCGGAACGCGGTGCGGGCTCTCGGTATCGGCACCGAACCGGTGGTCGGCATCCTTGCCGCACTGCGTCCTGAGAAGGACCACCTCGGCCTCCTCCAAGCCGCACGGATCGTGGTCGACGCGCGGCCCGAGGTGAAGTTTCTGTTCGTCGGCGATGGCCCGATGCGCTCCGAACTCGAACGCGAGACCGTGGCTCTCGGCCTCGAGTCCAATATCGTCTTCACCGGTTCACGCAGCGACGTCCCCGAGGTGCTGCGTGCCCTGGACGTTTTCGTCCTCGCGTCCTACAGCGTCGAGTGTTTCCCGATGGCACTGCTCGAGGCGATGGCCGCAGGGCGCCCCGCGGTGTGCACCGCGGTTGGCGGTGTGCCGGAACTGCTTGCCGACGGCGTCACCGGGCACCTTGTGCCACCGCGCGATCCGCAGGCGCTTGCCGCTGCGATCACGGCCATCCTTGCCGATCCTGTTGCCGCACAACGTATGGGTAGCGCAGCGCGCGAGCGAGTCGAGGCCGGATTCACCCTGACGCGCGCGATCACCGAAACCGAACAGGCTCTGCTTGACCTTGCCGGTCCGGCCGAGCAGGACCCCATTGACCCGGTGCGCCTCGACGTCGTACTGGATCTGACCTTCGTCGGCGGCGTGGAAGTGTTGCTGCTGCGCCTGTTTCGCGAATTCGAACCGTCGCGCGTCCGACCGCGCATCCTCTGCCTGCGCGAGTCGGGGCCACTCGCCGCCGAATTCGAGGCTGCCGGTTTCGAGGTGGTCGTCCTCGACCGCGCGGGACGCTTCGACCTGTCGACGCTGCCGAAACTCGTCGCCGAGTACCGGCGCAACCACACCGATGTCGTCCTCGTACCGCATCACCACCGTGCCGCACTGCTGCTCGGGCGTGTCGCGGCGCGACTGGCCGGCGTGCACGCCAACATCGTCGCCGCGCACGATATGGACCTCACTGCGGTCGGCGGCCGGGTGCTGCCGAAGTGGGCAGTCGCGACACTGCGACTCTCCGACACGTTGGTGCTGCTGACACCGAGGCAGGGCGAGTACCTGCGCCGCGAGGAGGGCGTCGGCCGTGGTCTCTCCCGCGGCATCGACGAAGTCGTGATCCCGAACGGCATTGCATTACCACCGGTCCCCGGCCCGGCCGAACGAGACGCAGCCCGCGCCGAACTCGGCCTGGCCGCAGAAGATTTCGTCATCGGCATCGTCGCCCGACTCAGCCCGCAGAAGGCACACGAGGTCCTGCTCAGCGCATTCGTCCGGGTACTGGCCGAACTCCCGAGCGCCCGTCTCGTCGTGATCGGTGACGGTGGCCGCCGCGACGATTTGGAAGCTCTGGCCGCCGAACTCGGGGTCGCCGAGCACACGATTTTCACCGGCATCCGCGATGACGTCGCCGCGCTGTTGCCCGGTTTCGACGTCGCATGTTTGTCCTCGGTCCACGAAGGTGTGCCGATTGTGGTGATCGAGGCAATGGCCGCAGCACTTCCCGTCGTGGCGAC
This sequence comes from Aldersonia kunmingensis, assembly GCF_001646865.1. Classification (GTDB taxonomy): domain Bacteria; phylum Actinomycetota; class Actinomycetes; order Mycobacteriales; family Mycobacteriaceae; genus Aldersonia; species Aldersonia kunmingensis. Next base: position 80,933 of record NZ_LRRB01000251.1, read on the forward strand.
GGACTGTGGTTCATTGCGCGACATGGTCGATTCGGGCGAGCAGGGGTATCTCGTTCCGGTGGGCGATTCGAACGCATTGGCACATCGGTTGATTCACATCGGCGGCGACGAGAGCCATCGCCGACAGCTCGGCAAGAACGGCCGTGCGCGTGTGGAGCGCGAGTTCGATATCGCACATACGGCCAGGGCCTACGAGCGGCTACTGACAAAACTGGGGGAACAATCGTGAGCGGTCACATTCTGATACTCGTCGAAAACCTTTCGGTGCCTTTCGATCGCCGCGTCTGGCAGGAGAGCCGGGCGCTTGTGGACGCGGGCTACAAGGTCAGCGTGATCTGCCCGATGGGGACCAAGCAGGACCGCGAGGCCGAGGCAACGATCGACGGCGTGCAGATTCACCGCTACCCGCTCGCCGCGGCGAAGGGTGGCCCGGCCGGCTACCTGAAGGAGTACTCGCTGGCGCTGTGGCACACCACCCGGCTCGCGCTGAAGATCCGCAGAACCGAGCGCATCGACGTCGTCCACGCCTGCAACCCGCCCGATGTGTTGGTCGTCGTCGCACTGATCCTGCGCGTTCTCGGCGGCACCCGATTCGTCTTCGACCAACATGATCTCGTCCCGGAACTGTTCCGGTCGCGTTTCGAGCGGGCCGGCGAATGGCTGTACTGGGCGACGCGCGTGGCCGAGCGGATCACCTACTTCTTCGCGGACGCCGTGATCTCGACCAATGAGAGCTACCGCCGGATCGCCATCGGACGCGGCGGCATGAAGCCGGAACGGGTACGCGTGGTGCGGAGTGCACCGGATCTGACCAAATTCATGCCGCGGGAACCGGATCCGGAGCTCAAGAGCGGCAAGCCCTATCTCATCGCCTATCTCGGCGTGATGGGGCCACAGGACGGCGTCGATTGTGCGCTGCGCGCACTCGCGCACCTGCGGCACGATCTCGGCCGCGATGACGTACACGCAATCTTCATGGGCACCGGAGACGCGATCGACGACCTCATCGCCCTGCGCGAGGAACTCAAACTGACCGAGATGGTCGAGTTCACCGGTCGCGTGCCCGACGAATTCGTGCAGCGCTGCCTTTCCACCACGGATGTGTGCCTCTCCCCCGATCCGCTCAATCCGCTCAACAACCTGTCGACGATGAACAAGGTGGTCGAGTACATGGCGATGAGCCGGCCACTGGTCTCGTTCGAACTTGTCGAGGCACGCGTGTCTGCCGGCGACGCCGCCGAATACGTTCCAGCAAACGACGAATACGCCTTCGCCGAGGCAATCGAGCGGTTGCTCGATGACCCCGAGCGGCGTGCCGAAATGGGCCGCATCGGCCGAAGCCGGGTGGAGCGGGATCTGTCGTGGGACGTTTCCCGGCAGAACCTGCTCGAGTTCTACGCCGCGGTCTTCAGCCGGATCACTCCTCGACCCGCAGCAGGATGACGCCATCGCCGGCCGGAATTGTCACCTCGGACACCGTCGCCCCGTTGTTGGTGTTCGGATCCTGGGTGCCCGTGAGATGACGATAGGGACGCTCCAACACGATCCGGCGAGGCTCGCCGGAGGTGTTGACGAGCGCGATGCCGTGCTCGAAATCCCGGCGGAACACGTCCTGGGCAGGCGATCCCGTGCCGTCGCCGCGGGACTCGGTGAGCATCTCCACGGTCGGGCTGCCCTCGAGCGGGCGGCCGAGATAGCCGCGCCCGAGGCCGCCGCCGTCCAGCTCGTCGTAGTAGGCGAACAGGCCGTACGTCTCCCCCATGGGCGCCCAGTACCCGTTCTGCAACAACGACGCGGTCAGCAGGAACCGTGCCTTCCGGTAATCGTTCGGTGTATTTCGTACCACCCCGCGCCGCTGATTAATGGTGAGCTCGGTACCTGGCTGCCGGAATCCGTCCGACGTGGTGCGGTCGACATACTTCGCGATTTCCTCCCGGACGTCGCGTTCGGGATCAACGGCCACGTCCGCGAAGTTCTCGTACGCCAGCCCGTCGAGGTCCGGCACCGACGGCGTGCCGTCCAATTTCTGCACCGAGGGTGTGCGGTCGCCATTGACGACGAGCACGGCGTCCGGCATGCGCTGCCGCATAATGCTTTCCGCCTCGGTCAGCCCGCGAGCGAGCGGGCCGTCGGGCCCGTAGATTTCGTCCGCCGGCTCATCGATTCCGTCGCCGTCGATGTCCCAGTGGTCGCTATCCGCGCCGTAGATCCGGTCACCCCAGACATCGAGAAAGATGCCATCCCACAGACCGGTAGACCAGATCGTGTCGACCACCCAATTGCCTACGTACTCGGCGTAATTGCGGCCATCGACCTTCGGCGCCTCGTCGGTGAGGTTGGTCATGATGTGGTTTGGCCACTCGTGTACCGGCTGACCGGCCGCGGTGTAGGCCAGCCATTCGCGTGGGAACGTGTCGTGCGTGGAATCGGTGAACTGCCACAGCGAGTATGCGTTGGACCAATAGTCCGGCGATCCGGTTCTTGGCATCTTGTCGACGGGATTGACGTACGCCAGCAACGTCATTCGCGGATTGCGGACACGCAGTTCGTCGAAGAAGCTGCGCGGCAGCCGATGTCCCCACTCCGCGTCGATTACGACGACGTCGTAGCGGGCGAGTTCGTCGACGGTCGGAGCGTCGTGCTGCGCGAGGTAGTAGGTACCGGTCCGCGGGAACGTCAGCGGGCCCGGATCGGCTGCCACGGCCGCCGTACGTCGCTGCGCCGCGGAGTCGCTCGCACACGCCGGCGCGACCAGCGCGATCGCCAAGCCCGCGACAAATGCCGTGACCGCCGTCCTCCTGCGCCACGTATCGCCTGCAACCGATGGGCGAGCACTCACCCCTTCCAATATGCCAGAGATCCCAGGGCATCTCCGACCGCAGCCCATTCAGATAAGCGCATTCAGCTATTTCATGGTAAATATTGATTCTGTGGCACCCGTGGTGCCACCATCCCTTGCCGAAGGGGGACTCTTGACCAGATTATCCTGGTACACGACCCGGCTACGTTCCATGTCGCCGACTGAGGTCGCATGGCGGATCGGCAACGAGGCCCGAGACCAGCTTTCCCGCATCACTCCGGCAACCACCGATTCGGAGACGCGGCTACGCGCGGACTGCCCGGACTGGGACGCCGCACTCGAGGCGTTCCGCGCGGCCGATCGGCGGCCCGTCCTCCTCGACCGCGCACGGGCCGAGCACGTCGCCGCCAAACATCCGGCGCTCGTCGCGTCCGTGATTGCGGCGGCCGATCGCGTGGGGAACGGCCGGTTCGACTTCTTCGGCTACGGCCCGGTGCAGCTGCCCGTGCCGATCGACTGGAACTCCGATCCGATCTCGGGCGTGCAATGGCCTGCCCTGCCCGCGGCCCGGATCGACCATCGCACCGCACAGGGCGATCCGAAATGGATCTGGGAGCTCAACCGGTTGCAGCACCTGCCATGGCTCGCGCAAGCGTGGCTGTTCACCGGCGACGACACGTACGCCGCCGCCGCGTTCGAGCAGTTGGACTCGTGGCTGGAGCAGAATCCGCCGGGGCACGGCATCGCCTGGCGGGGTGCGTTCGAGGCCGGCATCCGCGCTATCTCGGTGGCGATCGCGCTGCAGGGATTCCGGGACTCCGCGGAACTGACCCCCAAGCGCTACCGGGCGATCGTGACGATGCTGGTCGAAAGCGCCCGTCGCTGCTGGACCCAGCGCTCGCGGTTCAGTTCGGCGAACAACCATCTGATCGGCGAACTCGCAGGCGCGGCAACGGTCGGCTTGCTGTTCCCCGAACTCGCCGACGCGGCGCGATGGGGGCGAGCGGCGGTCGACGTGCTGCGCGCCGAGGCGGACCGGCAGATCCTGCCCGACGGTGCCGGCGCCGAACAGGCCGTCGGGTATCAGATGTTCACCGTCGAGTTGATCGGTGTCGTCGCAGCTCTGCTCGCACAGCGCGACGGAACGGCTCCACAGGAACTCACCGCCGCTGTCCGCCGCAGCACCGACTACCTCGCGGCGCTGGTGGGCGAGAATGACCCGGCGCCGCGTTACGGCGACGACGATGAGGGCTTTGCGCTGCGACTCGGCGCCGAGCCCATCCGCACTGTGCGCGACCATCTCGGCATCGCGGCAGCACTCCTTGGCTCCGCGCTGCCCGCTCCGGTCAGTCACCGCACCATCTCCGCCCTGTGGCTGCACGCAGATGCGGAGACGAGTCACGAGGAACACATACCGGCCCGAAATCTCCACGCGCCCAACGGCGGTCTCGTGGTGCTGCGGGACGAGGGGCGGCGCATCGCGATGGACGTCGGACCACTCGGTTACCTCTCGATCGCTGCGCACGGCCACGCCGATGCACTGTCCCTCGTCCTGGCCATCGATGGCCAGGACGTGATCGGCGACCCGGGCGCAGCGAGTTACTACGGCCATCCCGAGTGGCGGCAGGTGCATCGCGGCACACGCGCGCACGCCACCATGAGCGTCGATGGGCAGGACCAGTCCGTCATCGCGGGACCGTTCATGTGGACCAACCACGCCGACGTCCATGTCCGCGCCGTCGATCTCGATGCCGGAATCGTGGACGCCGAGCACTTCGGATACCGGCGACTCCCCGGCCGCCCCGTGCATCGGCGGTGGCTGATCGCGCCACCGAACGAATCCACGGTCGTTGTCGTCGACCTCCTCACCGGAACCGGGGACCACGACGCTGTGGTCTCCTGGCCGCTGCACCCGACGCTCGATGTGCTCGAGTGCGCTAGCGGATTCCACGTGACCCGCGGCGGTGTGCCGGTCCTCGGCCTCTCCGCCGCAGCGACCGCGCCCCTGCGGTTCGACGCAATCCGCGGGGATACCGAAACCCACCTCGGGTGGTGGTCGGAACGCCTGGAGAGCCGGGAGCCTGCCTGGCTGCTCGGCGCGCACACCACCGCGGCAGGTCCGGTTGCCATTGTCACCGTGCTCGATACGCACCCCAGCGAGCCGGAATCGATCACCGATACCCGGGTGGCGTTGGCGGACGGCGTGATCGAGGCGTACTGGACCGAGCGCGGCGTCGTACGCAGTTTGCGGCTGGACCTCGGACGCGACGGCACCGCTATAGCTATTTCCCAGTGGCGGTAACAAAATGCACTCCAACAACGACCAAATAGCCGTGGACCCAGCGACAACGCACCACAGGCTAACTCTTAGCATCCTCGGTCTCGGCTACGTGGGTTGTGTTTCCGCGGCGTGTTTCGCCGCGCGCGGTCACGCCGTCATCGGCGTCGATGCCGACCCGAGAAAGACCGCCTTCCTCGCCGAGGGCAAGGCGCCCGTACACGAGGAGCGCATCGCGGAACTCACCGCGAAGGTAGTAGCGGACGGCAACCTGACCGTCAGCACCGATCCGATTCGGGCCGTCCGCGACAGCGACGTGACCATGGTGTGCGTCGGCACCCCCTCGGCGCCGAACGGAAGTCTCTCCACGCAGTACCTCGAGACGGTTACCGAGCAGATCGGCGCCGCGCTACGCGAGAAGCAGGGCTGGCACGTGGTCGCCTACCGCTCCACCATGCTTCCCGGCACGTGCGAGAACCTGCTCATCCCGATTCTCGAGCGGGTCTCGGGCAAGCGGGCCGGCGTCGATTTCGGCGTCTGTGTCAATCCCGAGTTCCTGCGTGAGGGATCGAGCGTCCGTGACTTCCTCGATCCGCCCAAGACGGTCGTCGGCGAAACAGACGAGCGCAGTGGTGAACTCGTGACGCGCCTCTACGAGGGCCTGCCCGGCCCGCGGTTCCGGGTCCCGATCCGGGTCGCCGAAATGACCAAGTACGTCGACAACAGCTTCCACGCGCTCAAGGTCGGATTCGCGAACGAGATCGGCGCGGTATGCCATGCGCTCGAACTCGACTCCGCGGAACTGTTCGACATCTTCCTCGCCGACACGAAGCTCAACATCAGCCCCGCCTACCTGCGGCCCGGGTTCTCGTTCGGCGGCTCGTGCCTGCCCAAGGACGTCCGCGCGCTGAACTACACGGCTCGTCAGCACGACGTCGACGTCCCCGTCCTCGGGACCCTGCTGGCGTCGAATGAGACGCATCTGCGGCGCGCCGTCGACGATGTGGTGTCGCGCGGGCACCGCAAGGTCGGCATATTCGGCCTGTCCTTCAAGACCGGCACCGACGACCTGCGCGAGAGCCCGATGGTGGAGCTGGCCGAACGGCTCGTCGGTAAGGGCTACGACGTGCGGATCTACGATGCGAACGTCGCGATGTCGCGGCTGATCGGCGCCAACCGGGCCTTCATCGAGCAGCGCCTCCCCCATCTCGGCGACGTGTTGAGCGGCGACATCGACGAGGTCATCGCGCACTCCGAGACCTACGTCGTCGGCTCGAAGGAACCGCAGGTGGTGAGCGCGATCGAAAACCTCGACGACGACGCTCAGATCCTGGACCTCGTGCGCCTGCCCGACGCAGCGAAGCTGCGCGAGCGGTCGGGATATCGAGGTATCGGCTGGTGAATAACGAGCGACCGCTGTTCAGCTTCCTCACCACGGCATACCGGACCGAGGGCTATATCGGGCAGACCATCGACTCGGTGCTCGCCCAGACCTTCGATGACTGGGAACTCGTGGTCGTGGACAACGGCAACTCCGACGAAATGGCCGCGATCGTCGACGAATACAGCTCGCTGGATCCGCGGATCCGGCTGATTCGGCAGGAGAATCGCGGCTACCGCGGCGGCGTGATGGCTGCCTCAGCCGCTGCACGTGGCGAGTTCGTCTGCGTGCTCGACAGCGATGACCATCTGCTGCCGGGATTCTGCGAGCGGATAGCCAAGCTCATCGCCAACGAGCCGACGGTCGATGCGGTGTGCGTCGACGCGGAGCGGTTCAGCGAGCCCGACGACATCGATCTCGCCGTCCCATACATGCGCTCGATTGGCATCACCACGACTGCCGACCCGACTCATCGGCTCACGTTTCCCGAGGTGCTCGGCGGCCGCGTCCCGTACTACACGGCGGCGATACGGCGGACCGCGTGGGACGCCGTCGGGGGCTACGACCCGGGAATCGACGACGCCGACGAGTCGGTGATCATCTGGTGCCGGCTGAGCGACAGCTTCGACGTTCGGATGCTGCCGGACCGGCTCGCGCGCTACCGCGTGCGGGCCGATTCGCTGTCCCGCGACCCCGACAAGGTCGAGTCGTTCGAGCAACAGCTCATGCGTTCGTTCGAGGAAGGCGCGAAAGCGAGCACCGAGCCCGAGCACCAAGAGATCCTCGCGCGCACGCTGCGCCACCTGCGCTACCACCAGGAGATCCGCCGGGCCCGCTACGCGCTGCTGCTCGGCGACGTTGCCGTCGCGCGGGCAAGCGCCAAGGCCGCTTTCGGACAACGCCATACCATGCGCGCAGCCGTGGTAATCGCGGGCCTGACGGTCGCGCCGGGTGTCATGCGCCGGATGCATCCGTCGAAACAGTGGCTCACCGATGCCTATTCGAAAGCCAAAGGTCGCGCCACGCGCGCGAGGCGACGCTAGGAGTTGCAGTGCCGAAGATCGCCGCGATCGTTCTGCTGACCGCCACCCTGGCGGTCGCTGCCGGCTGCGCCGATCAGTCGGCGCCGACCAGCCCGGATCCGGCGAATCCCGCCGCCCCCACCGCCGCCCCCACTGCTGTCACGCCCGCCGCGCTCGCGGACTTCGATCCCTGCACCGATATCGACGACAACACGCTGCGCCTCGCAGGCCTGAACCCCTCCGCACGGCAACGTGTGGTGCCGGCGAGCGGTGAGATCACGGCGACCTGCCGCTTCGACACCAACAACGTGACGGTGGCGATCTCCAATTCGACGCAGACGTTCGAGCAGTTTCGCGACACAGCGGCCGGCAAGCGCGTCGGCATCGACATCGACACGCGTCCGACCGTGATCGCCCGGTACGACGATCCGAACGCACCCTGCGAAGTGGCAATGAAGACCCAACGTGGGATCGTTCTTGTTGTGACGCAAATCGGACTTGCCGCGAGGGAGTGGGGCATGGACCGCTGCGGCGGCGCCCGCGAACTCGCGACGACGATCGAACCGACCATTGGACAGCGCTGAGCGGAGGGAGAAGACCGTTCCTCGCAGGCGGTGGCGCCGGGCCGTCCTGCTCACGGTACTTCTGACCCTGCTCGCCGTTATTGCGATCGGCGGGCCGGTCTACCTCAAGCCGCAGGCCGATCCCATGCGAAAGGCCGACGCCATCTTCGTGCTCGGCGGCGCGTCGTACGAGCGGTACGCCTATGGCATCGAGCTCGCGCTCGAGGGCTGGGCGCCACACCTCGTCCTGTCCAACCCCGATGGCGAGGCGGATCTCTGGCTGTCCGATCTGTGCGCCCATCAGCGCTACCCGTTCGACGTCAGCTGCGCCCACCCGGATCCGCGCACGACGCGCGGCGAGGCGCGCGAACTCGAACGAATGGCCGAGGAGAACAACTGGGACAGCGTCATCGTCGTGACGTTCACGCCGCACATTTCCCGCGCGCGCTGGATCCTCGAACGGTGCTACGACGGCGAACTCATCATGAGCGAGAGCCCGTCCGTGAAGGGCTTCGCGTATTGGGTCAACAACTACATCTACCAAACCGCCGGCTATATCCGGGCGGCCCTGCAGCGCGGCTGCTGAGTCAGCTCACCTCGTACCGGACCGGAATCCAGTTCTGCGATTCCATCGGCGGACGAATGTAGGCGCGTTCCTGCCGCGGTGGGAGCTCCACCTTCTCGTGCTCCACTTCTACGTACGGAATCAGACTCAGCAGATGACTGATCACGTTGAGCCGGGCCGATTTCTTGTCATCGGCGTCCACGACATACCAGGGTGAGTCCTTGGTGTCGGTGAACGCGAACATGTTGTCCTTGGCCTCGGCGTAGTCCACCCATTTCGCTCGGGCGTACAGGTCCATCGGGCTGAGCTTCCAACGCTTCTCGGGGTTCTCGATCCGGGCGAGGAACCGGCGTTCCTGCTCGTCGTCGGACAGTGAGAGCCAGTACTTGACGAGGATGATGCCGTCGCGGATGAGCACGCGCTCGAGCAGCGGCACCGTCCGCATGAACTCCTCGTACTGCTCCTGCGTGCAGAAGCCCATCACCTTCTCAACGCCGGCGCGGTTGTACCAGCTGCGGTCGAACAGCGCGATCTGACCGCCGGACGGGAGCTGCGAGATGTAGCGCTGGAAGTACCACTGCGACTTCTCCTGGTCGGTGGGCGTTCCGAGCGCGACGACATGCGCGTAGCGCGCATTGAGCCGCTCGAGGATGCGCCGGATCGTGCCACCCTTTCCGGCGGTGTCCCGGCCTTCGAAGATCACCATGATGCGCTTGTTGTTGACGACCACCCACTCCTGCATCCGAACGAGTTCGGTCTGCAGCCGTGCGAGCTCCTTCTCGTATTCCTTCTTGGTGAGCTTGCGCGTCTCGACGGGCGCCTCGTCCTTCGCTGCAGTCTTGGCGTCGTCCTGCTTCTTGGCCATGTACCGACAGTAATCAGTACACGTCGCGAAGGTAGCGCTTCTCGCTGGTGAGCCGCTTTTTGAAGGCGAGGGCGGCGTCCCGGTCCAGCTTGCCGTGCACCTCCGCGATCCGCACCAGGGTGTCGTCGACGTCGCGCGCCATCCGCGACGCGTCACCGCAGACGTACAGGTGCGCGCCGTCCTGCAGCCACGACCACAGCTCCGCTCCGTGCTCGATCATTCTGTGCTGCACGTAGATCCGCTCGCGCTGATCTCGCGAGAACGCGAG
>NZ_LRRB01000001.1 GCF_001646865.1 Aldersonia kunmingensis
CGCGCGCGCCATCCCCGGGCGCAATACGCGGCTAACCCAGCGGTTTGCGGCCTCGTCCGCCGGCAGGTCGCGGTCTTCGCGGCGGCCCACGTAGGCCTCGTAGGCGAACAGGTCACCGAGCAGGATGGTGGCCTGACCTTCGCCCACGTCGAGTCCGGTGAGTTCGCGCAGGCGGTGCGCGTGATAGCGCCGATCGCCGACCGCGATGTCGAGGCGTAATCGTCCGGAGCCCTCCTCCACCGGCTGTAACGCAACCTCGTCGACTGCATAGCCCAGTTCGTTCAGCCGACGAATCGTGCCCTCGACACGGTATCGATCGCCGAAGCCAAACTCCGGCTCGTCATGCAGTAGGCGCCACAGTTCGGTGTACCGATCGCCTATTCCTTTCGCCTCGGCCAGCAGCGTGCCGAACAGTTCGGGTGGCCGGTCGAGCCCGCTGGCGAGGTCGATCATGCCCATCCCGACGTTCTCGACCAGAATCTCGAGATCGAGGTCGCGCTGCCCTTTGCTCAGCTCCGGATGGACCTCACTGGTTTCGGCATCGACCAGCCAGGCCTGCAGGGTCTGCCCGTCCCGGGAGAACAGGGTGTTCGCCAGCGAGCAATCACCCCAGAACACTCCGTGCCGGTGCAACTCGACGAGCAGTACGGCCATTGCGTCCAGCAGCCGGGCGCGGTGCCTGGGCTGATCGGGCGGGAGGCGCTTGAACAGCCGGCGGTACTGCCAGGACCCCCTCAGATAGTGCGTCACCAGGATCGCGGTGTCGTGCTCGTGCTGGATGACCAAGCCGGCCGGCCGGACCGCGGGCAACGCCATGTCCTCCAGCCGCCGCAGTACCGCGTACTCCTTCTGCGCGATCCTGGGTGGCAGTTCCTTGAGCGCCCACAACAGCCCGTCCGCCTCGGCGAATTTGACCAGATGGCGGCTCGGGCCGACCGGGACATCGCGCAGCGCGACCTCCGGGACCGACCAGTCGGCGAGCGGTCGATCCCAGGGCAGTGTGAGCAGCTCCGGGGTGGCGGCGCGAAGGCGAAGTTCCGGCGTGCGCATCGCGCACCCAGCGATCAGCCGGGTTGCTGGGCGGGCTCGGCCCCTGTGCGATGCCTGCCCCCGTCGTCCCCGTCATCGAGATCCACGCGGGTGAGGTTGTCGCCGGTCTTCGGGTCGAACAGATGCAGGCGACTCGGATCGAGCCACAGTGATGCCTTGTCGCCGTCCCGCACCCGGCTCATCGGGTCGAGTTCCACGCACATCTGGGTGCGCATCTGCTCGCTGTCGAGTTCGCTCGCGAGTTCGGCGAGCTTGCCGGAGATTTCGGGCGGTGCCTCGTACGGCACGAATGCGTACTGCTCGTTGCCGAGCCACTCGGTCACATCCACGGTGACTTCGAAGATCACGCCGCGGTCCTTCTTGCCGGCATCGACCAGATGGGCGTCCTCGAAGCTGCCGGGCCGGATTCCGGCGATCAACAGCGATTGGTCTCCAACGGCGGAGCGCCACTCGTCGCGCAATGGAATGTCCACAAATGGCAGTTCGAGCTTGTCGTCCTTGATGACGGCGGGCACGAAGTTCATCGGCGGAGATCCGATGAAACCAGCGACGAACAGATTGACCGGCTGCTCGTACAGCTCGCGCGGGCTCGCAACCTGTTGCAGAAGACCACGTTTGAGCACCGCCACGCGGTCTCCAAGTGTCATGGCCTCGGTCTGGTCGTGGGTGACGTAGACCGTCGTCACGCCGAGCCTGCGTTGCAGACGAAGAATCTCGGTGCGCATCTGGCCGCGCAGTTTCGCGTCGAGGTTCGACAGGGGCTCATCGAACAGGAACGCATCCGCCTGGCGGACGATCGCGCGCCCCATCGCAACACGCTGACGCTGGCCGCCGGAGAGTTGCGAAGGCTTGCGGTCGAGGTGCTCCTGCAATTCGAGCGTGTCGGAGGCATCGGTTACGAGCTTGCGGATCTCTTCCTCGGAGTGCTTGCCCTGCAAGCGAAGCGGGAAGGCGATGTTCTCGAACACGCTGAGGTGCGGATACAGCGCGTAGTTCTGGAACACCATGGCCAGGTTCCGTTGGCGAGGTGCCATGTCGTTGACCCGCTTGCCTCCGATGACGATGTCTCCGGAGGTGGTGTCCTCGAGCCCGACGATCATCCGCAGCAGGGTGGATTTGCCGCAGCCCGAAGGTCCGACCAGGATCATGAACTCGCCGTCGGCGATGTCGAGGCTCACATCGTTCACGGCGGGGAAGCCGTCGCCGTAGCGCTTGACGATGTTCTTGACGGTGATCTCAGCCATGGCTCATCCCTTCACAGCTCCGGAGGTCAGGCCGGCGACGATCCGGCGCTGGAACAGCAGCACCAGAATGACGACGGGGATCGTGACGACGACCGACGCGGCCATCACGTAGGGCACGGCGGATTCGAACTGCGACGCGCCCTGGAAGAACGCCAGCGCGGCGGGCACGGTTCGTGCGTTGTCCGTCGAGGTCAGCGAGATGGAGAACAGGAAGTCGTTCCAGCAGAAGAAGAACGTCAGGATCGCGGTGGTGAACACACCCGGCGCGGCCAAGGGCACGATCACCTTGCGGAACGCCTGCCACGCCGTAGCGCCGTCCACCTGTGCGGCCTGCTCCATCTCCCACGGGATCTGCCTGAAGAATGCCGACATCGTCCAGATCGACAGCGGCAGAGCGAATGTCAGATACGGAATGATCAGGCCGATCCAGGTGTCGTAGATGCCGATGCTGCGCCACATGTTGAACAGCGGGCCGACCAGCGCAGCCTGAGGGAACATCGCGATGCCGAGCGCGAGGGACAACAGCAGCCGCTTGCCGGGGAACTCGAGCCGCGCAATCGCGTACGCGGCGAACATGGCGATGATCACCGAAAGCAGCGTGGCGATTAGCGAAATGCCGATCGAGTTGATCAGCGCCCGGGTAAACAGCGACTGGCTGAATACCTCGGTGAAATTGTCGAACGACCACGACGTCGGCAGGAACTGCGGTTTGCCCGAGACGATGTCGGACGGCGGCTTGAACGACAGGCTGATCATCCAGAGCATCGGGAAGAAGCTGTAAATGACGACGAGGATCCCGGCCACCGTCCACCAGCGACTTTGTTTCATCACTCACCCCTGACCTGGGAGAGATCGGTTTTGAAGCCCTTCACGAATATCCACGCGATGGCAACGACCGTGAGGAACAGGAGTACCGAAATCGCCGAGCCCATACCGAGATTGACCAGCGTGACGTTTTGCCGGTAGGCCAGGAAGGAGATCGTCTCGGTGTTGTTCGAGCCGCCGGTCATGATGAACGGGTTGTCGAAGATGCGCCACGCGTCCAGGGTGCGGAACAGCAGCGCAACCATGATGGCGGCCTTCATATTCGGCAACGTGATCTTGTAAAGGCGCTGCCAGGCGGTGGCGCCGTCGACCTTCGCCGCCTCCTGCATGTCCTCGGGCACCTGCACCAGCCCGGCGAGCAGCAGCAGCGAGATAAACGGCGTCGTCTTCCAGATTTCGGACAAGCAGATGACGAAGATCGCCGACCATCGGTCACCGAACCAGTTGAAATCTTCCAACCCGAACCACTGGTTCACGAAGCCGGAATCGATCGCGAAGGCGTAGCGCCAGATGAACGCCGAGACTACGGTGACGATGCCGTAAGGAATGAGGATCGCGGTGCGAACCGAGCTGCGGCCCCGGATGATCCGTAACATCACGAATGCGAAGACGAAGCCGAGCAGCAGTTCGATCGCGACGGTCACCACGGTGATCACTGCGGTGGTGACGAAGTCGTTCCACCACACCGGATCCGTGAGGACGACCCAGTAGTTGCTCAGGCCGACGAATTCGCGCCCCTCGGGGTCGGTGAGCCGGTAGTTGTACAGCGACAGCACAACCGCGTAGATCAGCGGGTAGGCGGTCACCAGGATCATCACGATGAACGACGGGGCCGAGAGGTACAGGCCGAGGCGACGCTCGCCCTTGACCCGGTCCGAGACCACCTTCGGCGGCTTCGGTGGTGGCGCCGCCGCTTCGGGGCGCGTATCGATGGCGGTCACCCGACACTCCTCTCCTGCGAATTGTCGCTCATAGCAGGCGCTTTCCGCTCAGCACGTCGGCCATGAAGCTGTCCGTCTCCGCCGGTGTGCTCGGTCCGACCGAGTTCGCCGGGTGCCAGGTGTTGATGACAGAACCCGCCACGTCGACGTAGAACGGCGTAATCGGCCGCGGTCCGCCCTGTGCGATCGACTCGCGGATCAGGTCCGCGAAGGGGTACTCCTCGCGAACACGCGGATCGTCGTAACTCGCGGAGAACGGCGAGGGCTCGCCCTCATCGAGCATGTACTGCGTGGCCTTCTCCACCGAGGTCGCGCATTCGGCCAATTGCACTGCCAGATCGGGGTGTTTCGAGTACGCGCCGATCGCCATGTTGGCGCCACCGAGTGGCGGACCGCTCTCCCGGTCCGCGGACACCCGCGGGTAACGAGCCCAGCCGATGTCGTCGACGACCGACTGGTTCAGCGTGCCTTCCTCGACCGCAGTCCGGGCCGCGGCGTAGATGTACGGCCAGTTCGTCATGAACATGCCGTTGTCGCCCTGGAAAACGGCCCGGGCCTGTTCCTCCATGGCGGTTGTCAGATCCGATGGTGCCGCGGACGAACGTGCCAGGTTGCCGACGATTTCGGCGGCCTTGTCACCGGCGGGGCCTGCCATGCTCGGGACGGCGTCCTTGCCCGCCTCCGGATCGGTCAGGATCTGTCCGCCTCCCGACAGCACAAGTGCGTTGATCCAGACCATGAATCCCTCGTACCGGGCGCCCGGCACGGAAATCTTCTTGCCCGCATCGACTGCGGCCTTCTGCATCACGTCCCACGTGAAGGTCGGACTGTTCGGATCCAACCCGGCCTGGGCGACGAGCGACTTGCGGTACCACAGCAATTGCGCGTTCGACTTGATCGGCGTCGCGTAGAGCGTGTCCTTCCAGATTCCCGTCTCGATGGGGGCGGGAAGCATGCCCGCGGTGAGTCGCACGGTCTCCTCGGCCGTGTAGGGGCGAAGGAACCCGGCGTTGGCGAACTCAGCGGTGTAGATGATGTCGAGGCTCATCGCGTCGATCGACGAATCCTTGGCGGCGAGGCGGCGAACCAACTGTTCGCGCTGCTGGGTCGCGTCCGTCGGCAGCGTCTGGATGGAGACCTTGTACGCGCCGTTCGATGCGTCCGCGCACTGTTGGGCGCGGGTTGCCTGACCGCCGTTGTCAGGATTGATGTACCAATTCAGGGTGGGAGGCCCCGAGTCGTCGCTGCAGCCCGAAAGTGCAATACAGCCGACCATCGCGGCGGTGAGACCGAGGATCGAGCCCACCCGGCTGGACCTGAACATAGCCATTGCCTCCCTTGTTCGCCGATACGCGGGGGCGTCTAGAGCCATATGGAGCTATATGGCGCAAGTCTGGCACAAGTCATTGTCCGATCGAGGGATTCGGCAATGCTCGTGGCCGAGACGTAGCCCCGTCGCGACCAGTGATCCACCGGGAGGTTGATAATGCGATACCGGCACTCTGGGCAACGGAGGTAAGCGTGGGAATTGCCGACGCATCGCGGCGACGGGAAGTTGCCGCACCGCGGCGGGAAGATACTGCCGCACCGCGGCGACGACTCGAACCGGACGAGCGACGCGCACAGATTCTGGAATGTGCGATTGATATGTTCGGCGACCGTCCGTATGCGGCCGTGTCGACTGCGGACCTGGCCCAGCAGGCCGGGGTCACGCGCGGGCTGATCAACCATTACTTCGGCACCAAGCGCGATCTGTACCTGGCGGTAGTGCGACGAATGGTCGATGTGCCGCCGTTCGACCGCATCACGTTGCCGAGCGGGACCGTGCGCGAGCGGGCCGCGGCCGGCGTCGACTGGTTGCTTGGCGTGATCGAGGAACACGGCAGCACCTGGGTGGCGGTGACTGGTTCGGAGGGCGTCGGCGACGATCCCGAGGTGCAGCGGATCCTCGATGAAGCCGACGAGGCGGCAGCCGAGCGGGTGCTGGTGCTGCTCGGACTCACCGGGACGGACAACGAGGCCGAGTTGCTTGCCATGGTGCGGGCGTTCGGCGGAATCGTAAAGGCGGCCAACCGGGAATGGATCACCCGCGCCACACTGACCCGCGAGCAGGTGCAGATGCTGTTGACCGATCTGCTGGTCACATTGGTCACCGAGACGTTCCCGCGGTTGCGCGGGACACGCGCCTGAATGCCGTCGTCACACGCCGCACGCGGGGCCCCGTGAGGGGTACGGCATACTCCTTGAGACACGGTGATTGAGGGAGCGAGAGGTCGATGTCACGCATCGTCAGTCGAGAGCAGTACTTCGACGCGGCACTCGGAATTCTCGCGGACACCGGGTTCAAGGGACTCAATATTGGTCGCCTGTGCGAGGCGCTCGGCGTGACCAGCGGATCGTTCTACCACCATTTCACTAGCTGGGGTGACTTCGTCGACGCCTTCCTGCACTCGTGGGAGAGCGGCCAGGCCAGTGTGCTGCGGGAGCTGGACTTCGGCCGCGGCAGCTGGATCGCGGACATCGCCGCGCTGCGTCAGCTCACGGAGAGCCTCAATCAGGGAGCCGAGGCCGCGATCAGGGCGTGGAGCGCGAACGAAGAGACCGTGCGAGAGGTGCAGACCCGGGTCGACGACCTTCGGCGGGGGACCGTGCAGAAGGCGATTCGTCAGGTGGTTCCCGACGACGAAACCGCGGGCGTGTTGACCACGTTCGGGATGGCGATGCTGATCGGCTACCAGCAGCTGTCGGGAGATTCGCGGCCGTCGATGGCAAGGCTGCTCGACGAGTACGTTCGCCTCATCGATTCACATCACCGCGCCGAAGTGCAGGCCTGACCACCGCGCTGCGACGAATCAGTTCTGGGTGCCGTTCGCGCTCCGATTGTTGGCAAGAACCGACTGGTAGGGCGCGTGAATACCGGCCGCATCGAACGCGGCGAGAATGTCGCGGTTGAGGCGGCGCTGCACAGCCCACTGCTTCCCGGGCCGGACCCGCACGGTGAGCCGCAGCATGACACCCTCGGCGGTCACCTTGTTCACGCCGAGCAACTCCGGCGGTTCCAGCACGTCGGCGCTCAGGGCATCACTGCCGGCGGTCTCCTCGGCGGCGCGCAGCGCCACTTCGCAGGCCTCCTGAATGTTGCTGGAATGCGAGATTGGCAGGTCGAGGACGGCGACCGCGTAACCCTGACTCATATTGCCAACGCGCACGATTTCGCCGTTGCGGCAGTACCAGAGCGTGCCGTTGAGATCGCGAACGGTCGTCACTCGCAGTCCCACCGATTCGACGGTGCCGACCGCGTCGCCCAGGTCCACCACGTCACCGACGCCGTACTGATCCTCGAGCAGCATGAAGATACCCGTGATGAAATCGCGGACCAGGTTCTGCGCGCCGAAACCGAGTGCGACACCGACGATGCCCGCCGATGCGATGAACGGCGCGACGTTCACGCCGAGGATCCCGAGGACCTGCAGCACGCACCACGTCAGTACGACGATCGACACCGTCGACTTGAGCACCGAGCCGATGGTTTGGGCGCGCTGCGCGCGGCGAGCGGGCGCGAGCACCGCCGCTGCAGCCTTGTCGGTCGCATTGCCGCCGCGAATACGCGCGGTGCGCTCCTGTAACGGCCGCAACAGTGCCGGGCGATCGCCGTCTTTCGCCGGTTGCGTCATGCGATCGATCATCTTGTGCGCCACCAGGCGCAGTACGAACGCGATGACGAGGTACACCGCGATCTCGATCGGCTTGTGAATCAGCCAGTCGCGGTTGGTCTCGGTCAGTTCGAAGGCAAGCAGCTCAGTACTCATCCGCCGCGAGTTTACTTATCCCTGAACGGGTTTCAACCTTCACCGGGTGATCGCGCTCACGTTTGAAATCGCGCGGGTCCGGGGACGGGCGGCTGGGCGAATGCGCCCACGATGTGGGATTGCTCCCAAGCCGTGAACGGAAGTTCAGTTGCGCTCAGCGGAGTGAACGGAAGCGTTCGCTCCGTCTAACGCAACAAATCTTCCGTTCACAATGTGGGACAGGTTCAGCATGTGGGGTCCGGCCCGATCGTCCGCCCTACTCGGAGGCCCCGGCGAGTTCGGTGAACAGCGTCGCGAGCTCAGCCGGTGCGACCTCCTCGAGCTGCGCATAGGTGCACGACTCCGGTGTGCGGTCGGGCCGGAACCGCACCAGCCGGCCACCGTGCCGGAAGCGTCCCGCCTGCACGTGCTCGTAGCGGACCTCGGCAACGAGTTCGATACGCAACGGCTCCCACGACAAGTCCTTACCGGCGCTCCAGCGGCTCATCCCGCCCGGCATCCGACCGGTCGCCTCCGCCTGGGCTTCGGCCCATTTCCGCCACGGATGCTCGTCGAGGGCACGTTCGCGCAAAGGCGCGAGTTCGTCGACCAGCTCGGTCCGGCGCTTCGCGGTGAAGCTCGCCGCGACCCCGACATGATGCAGGTCGCCTTCGTCGTCATAGAGTCCGAGCAGCAACGAACCGACGCCCTTGCCGTCCTTGTGCCAGCGGAACCCGGAGATGACGCAGTCCGCGGTTCGCTCGTGCTTGACCTTGATCATCACGCGCTTGTCCTGCAGATACGGCAGGTCGGTCGCCTTCACCATGACCCCGTCGAACCCGGCGCCCTCGAACCGGGTGAACCAGTCGTGCGCCACGTCCGGGTCGGTGGTCAACGGCGTCAGGTGCACCCGCGCGAGCCGGTCGTCGAGGATGCCCTCGAGCAGCTCCCGACGGCGCGAGAACGGTTCGCCGGTGAGATCGTCGTCGCCGAGCGCGAGCAGGTCGAACGCGACGAAGCTCGCGGGTGTCTCGGCGGCGAGCTTGTTGACCCGCGACGCGGCCGGGTGCAGCCGGTTCTGCAGGGCGTCGAAGTCCAGTCCGGTGCCCGTGACGAGCACGATTTCGCCGTCCACCACCGCCTTGTCCGGTAGCGCCTCGGCGAGTAGTTCGACCAGCTCGGGGAAGTAGCGGGTGAGCGGGCGGTCGTTTCGGGAGCCGAGTTCGAGCGTGTCGCCATCGCGGAAGACGATGCAGCGAAAGCCGTCCCACTTGGGCTCGTACGCCAACCCGGGGTCTCGGGGGAGAGTGCCCGATGCCTTCGCCAGCATCGGTTTGACCGGGGGCGAAACGGGCAGGTCCACGGGATGTCACTCTACGGCGACCGTGTGGTGACGGGTCGGTTCCGATTCGACCGCTTCCCATTTCGACGTGGTGTTGGTGGGGTTACTGTGCAACCAGTTTCGACTGGGAGTCTCCTATGCGCGGTCTCGTAACGGTGGTCCTCGCCCTCCTTCTGCTGCTCACTGCGCCGCAGGCCGTGGCCCAGCCCGGTAGCGCGGGGCTGGGCAGTGGCGGCAGCTCCGGGTCATTGGGGGGCCCGCCCCCGCCAAGCAACGGGCCCACCGAACTGCTCAGCCGAACCCCGCTTTCCCCGACCCGTACCGCCCTGTGGATCCGGTCCGGCGCGATGCAACGCGATATCGCGGTACAGGTCTTGCACCCGACCAGTGGCGCCGCGCGGCCGAGCTTCTACCTGCTCGACGGGCTCGATCCCGGCGTTGGGCAAAGCACGTGGACCAATGCGACGGACGCGGAGCGGTTCTTCGCAGGCAAGAACGTGAACGTGGTGCTCCCGATCGGGGGTATCGCCGGGTATTACACGGACTGGACGTGGCCTGATCCGGTGCTCGGCAACTACAAGTGGGAAACGTTCCTCACCCGCGAGCTACCGCCGATCATCAACCGCGAGTTCCGAGGCAACGGCGTGAACGCCATCGGCGGGCTGTCGATGGGTGGCCATGCCGCATTCGCACTCGCCACCCGCAATCCGTGGTTGTACCGAGCGGTGGCGGGGTACAGCGCATGCCCGGACAACTTCTTCGCGCAATTCCCGATGTTGGCGTCGATCGCGTTCCGCGGCGCGAACCCGGGGAACATGTGGGGCCTGCCCGGCGATCCGCAGTGGGCAGCGCACGATCCGGCGGCCAATGTCGGCGCATTGCGCGGCAAGGCGATCTACCTGTGGACCGGCAACGGTGTTCCCGGCCCGCACGAGTTCGAGCTGAAACCGCAACTGCCCGAGGCGATCTTCCTCGGAGGCCCGATCGAGGCCTACGTTTTGTCCTGTGTCGCGGCCTTCGCACAGCGCCTTGGCTTTGCGCGTATCCCAGCGCGGGTGGTGTACCGCCCAACAGGCACGCACTCCTGGCCGTATTGGCAGGATGCCTTGCACGACTCGTGGGGAACTATCGGACCCGCCATCGGCGCGCGCTAGCCCGCAGGCCCGCGGGGTACATTCGCGACAAACCGATGTCCGCGACAGGGAGCCACCGTGACCACCGACCTTCCGTTCGATTCCCTCTACCGCCACGGGTTCGCCCGCGTCGCGGTCGCGGTGCCGAGGGTCCGGGTCGCCGACCCCACGTACAACGCGGAGCGCACGATTGCGCTCGCGCGCCGGGCCGCCGACGAGGGCGCGATCCTGGTTGTGTTCCCGGAGTTGGGTATCTCGTCCTACACGGCCGATGACCTGTTCCATCAGGACGCACTGCAGGACGGTGTTGACGAGGCGCTGGCGCGGATAGTCGAGGAGAGCCGCGACATCTCCGCTGTGCTGCTCGTCGGAGCGCCGATGCGTGTCGAGGGGAAGCTTTTCAACTGTGCGATCGCGGTGCACAACGGTCAGGTGCTTGGCGCGGTGCCCAAGAGTTACCTGCCGACCTATCGGGAGTACTACGAGAAGCGTCAGTTCGCCGCCGCGCGTGAGGTACTCGTCGAGTACGTCACCATCGCCGGTCAGCGCGTCCCATTCGGCAGCGAGTTGCTGTTCGCGGCGACGAACCTCCCCGGGTTCGTGATGCATATCGAAATCTGCGAGGACGGTTGGGTGCCGGTGCCGCCCAGTGGTTTCGGTGCGCTCGCCGGCGCGACCGTGCTCGTCAACCTGTCAGCCAGCAACAGCGTTATCGGTAAGGCCGACTACCGAAGGCAACTGTGCGGCGGCCATTCGGCGCGGTTCATCGCCGCCTACCTGTATTCGGCTGCGGGCAATGGCGAATCGACCACCGACCTCGCGTGGGACGGGCAGGCGGTGATCTGTGAAAACGGTGATCTGCTCGCCGAGGGAGACCGATTCACCGACGAGGAGCAGGTGCTGTTCACCGATCTCGATCTGCAGCGCATCGCCGCAGACCGGTTGCGCACCAACAGTTTCGCCGACAATGTGCACGATCACCGCGAGCGGTTGTCGCGTTTCCGCCGTATCGAAATGGAACTGCCGATCCCGACCGGCCCGATGCCACTGCACCGCACGATAGAACGGTTCCCGTATGTTCCGGCCGACCCGGCGACCAGGCACGAGCGCTGTGCCGAGGTGCACCACATTCAGGTGGCCGGCCTGGCAACTCGCCTGCAAGCCACGGGAATGCAGCATCTGGTGATCGGCATTTCCGGCGGTCTGGACTCCACGCAGGCGCTGGTCGTCGCGGCGAAGACAATGGACCGCCTCGGGTTGCCGCGCTCGAATGTGCTGGCCTACACCATGCCCGGATTCGCGACGAGTTCGCGGACGCTCAATGACGCACGGCGGCTGATGGCCGCGCTCGGCACCACCGCCAGCGAGATCGACATCAAGCCGTCGTCGTTGCAGATGCTGCGCGACCTCGGGCATCCGGCCGCCGACGGGGAGGCCGTGTACGACATCGCCTATGAGAACGTGCAGGCCGGCGAACGCACGTCGCACCTGTTCCGGCTCGCGAACCAGCACAACGCCCTCGTTGTCGGCACCGGCGATCTCAGCGAATTGGCTTTGGGCTGGTGCACTTTCGGCGTTGGCGACCACATGTCGCACTACAACGTCAACGGCTCGGTGCCAAAGTCGCTGATCCGCTACCTCATCCTGTGGTCGGTCGAGACCGGAGAATTCGGTGCGGAGGCGGACGCCGTACTGCGGTCGATCCTGACCACCGAGATCTCGCCCGAACTCGTGCCGAGCACCGACGGCAACGGCGACGAGCCGGCCCAGAGCTCGGAGGCCAAGGTCGGTCCCTACGAGCTGCAGGACTTCCACCTCTACTACCTGCTGCGCTTCGGTTACCGGCCGAGCCGGATCGCGTTCATGGCGCAGCACGCCTGGGGTGACGCGACCACCGGCCGCTGGCCGGAACTGACGCCGGACGACAAGCGCAATGCCTACGACCTGCCGACCATCAAGTACTGGCTCGGCGAGTTCCTGCGCCGGTTCGTGCAGACCAGTCAGTTCAAGCGGTCCACGCTGCCCAACGGGCCCAAGGTCGGTTCCGGTGGATCGCTGTCGCCGCGCGGCGACTGGCGTGCGCCCAGCGATGCCTCGGCCCGCGCGTGGCTGGACGAGTTGGACCGCAATGTTCCGGTCGAGGCAGCGGCGCCGATTGTCGCCCGGACCTAAGGTCACGGTTTCGCATCTTTCGCTGTGAACTCTGGGTCCGGGGAACCCTGTTCGGCACGATCCGGGTGTCGGCGACGCTCACCACGATCGACGGTCGTCCGGTCGAGGTCGCCAGGGTCCGAGCCGGAGTCAGGAGTGGGCATGAAGCTCGACGAAATCGATCTCTACAACCCCGACACGTTCGTGCGCAGCGTGCCGCACGAGATGTTCGCGACCCTGCGCCGAGAGGCCCCGGTCTACCGCCACCTGGACGCCTTCGGCAAACCGTTCTGGTGCGTCACGCGGCACGAGGACATCGTCAAGATCAACCGGGACACCGAGACGTTCTCGTCCTGGCAGGGCGCGGTCTACATCGATGAGCTCGCGCCCGAGGACCTCGTCGGTCAGCAGCTGATGATGCTCAACATGGACCCGCCGCAGCACACCAACCTGCGCAAGATCGTCAACAAGGGCTTCACGCCGCGGCGGATCGGGGAGTTGCAGGAGATCCTCGCCCGCAGGGCTACGACCATCGTCGACGGCGTGATCGAGCGAGGCGAGTGCGATTTCGTGGTCGACGTGGCCGCGGAACTCCCACTGCAGGCGATCGCGGAATTCATCGGGATCCCGCAGGAGGATCGCAAGCTGATCTTCGACCTGACGAATCAGATGATTGGCAACTCGGACCCGGAGTTCCACGCCGCCGAGGGGCAGGAGCGTGAGGCAGCGGAGCAGATGTTCGCCTACAGCCAGGCGATGTTCTCCGACCGGCACCGCAATCCGCGTGACGACATCGCCACCGCGCTGATTCAGGCCGATGTCGACGGCGACAAGCTCGACGAGCTGGATTTCAACATGTTCTTCATGCTCCTCGCGGTGGCGGGCAACGAGACCACCCGCAACGCCATCTCGCATACGCAGCTGGCGCTGATGGAACATCCCGAGCAGCGCCGCAAGGTGCTCGACGACCCGTCGAAGCTCGACGGACTCATCGAGGAGGGGCTGCGCTGGGCCACGCCGGTGATGCAGTTCCGCCGTACCGCGACGGTGGATACGGTGATTCGCGACGTCGATATCGCGGCCGGGGACCGCGTGGTGATCTGGCATATGTCGGGGAATCGCGACGAGAGCGTCTTCGACGACCCCTACACCTTCGATATCGATCGGGAGCACAACGACCATTTGCACCAGCACATCGCGTTTGGCGGCGGCGGTCACCACTACTGTCTGGGCGCCAACCTCGCGCGGGCCGAGATGCGAGTGATGCTGCGGGAGATACTGACTCGCATGCCGGATATGGAACAGGTCGCCCCGGCGCAACGCCTGCGGTCCAACTTCATCAACGGCATCAAGCACATGCCGGTGAAGTTCACCCCGGCTGCGGCGCGCGACAACGCGGCCTGAGGCGGGCGGTTAGCGCGCGGGACCGAGTTCGGGCCCGTCGTCGACATCCTCGATGTCGCCGCGGAATTCGCCGGTGAGCGCGTCCACCGCGGCACCCACGGTGGGCGCGAACCGCTCGGGCCCGAATCGGTCGCCCTGCCCGTAGCGGCGCAGCTGATCCTTCACCGGGCCCTTCATCTCGGCGAGGATCAGCGTGATTCCGCGTGATTGCAGGAAATCGTCGAGTTCGATGAGTTCGTCCAGCGCGGTCGAATCGATGTCGGTAACGGGCTCGGCCGCGAGGATCACCGTGCGCACGCTGGAATCGGCCTTGGCGACCACGTTGCGGACGTAATCGTCGAAGATGCCGCCGTTGGCGAAGAACAGGGGGGCGTCGAAGCGCACGATGACGATGCCCGGAATCCGTTCGGCTTCGGGGTGCCGCGACCGGTCGTGGTAGCCGCGCACGCCGGGGCGGCGGCCCAATTCCGCACGATAGGGCCGCCACGCCTGCTTGATGAACGCGATGAAGGACAACCCGATCGCGATCACGATGCCCTCGAGCACGCCGATGGACGCGACGCCGATGAACGCCGCGATCGACAGCCAACCTTCCATTCGGTCAACCCGCAGGAGATGCACGACGCTCTTCACGTCGATGAGTGCGGTCGCGGCGACGATCACCACCGCCGCGAGCGTCGACGACGGCAGGTACTGGGTGACGCCCGGCGCGATCAGAACGAACGCCACGATGAGCACCGCGCCGACCACGCCGACGAGTTGGGTTCGGCCACCGGCCTGTTCGGCAACCGGGGTGCGCGACGATGATGCGGAGATCGGGAAGCCGCCGAGCAGGCCGCCGCCGATATTCGCCGCGCCGATCGCGCCCATTTCCTGGCTGCCGTTCACCGTCTGACCGTGGCGGGCGGCGAATGTGCGTGACAGCACGCCGGTATCGGCGAACGCGATGAGGGCGATGCCGAAGGCGGGTGCGACGAGCGACCCGACGTCGGACCACGTGACCCCGGACAGCGCCGGTGCGGGCAGTCCTTGCGGGAGCGCGCCGACCACCGGAATGTCGTCGTCCCAGCCGGTTACGGCGACGAACACAATCGCACCGACGACGGCAACCAGCACGCCGGGGATCGGGCTGCGAATGACCTTGAGCAGCACGATGACCGCCAGTGAGATGGCACCGATCGCGAACGCGCGGGTATCGGTGTCGCCGTCGATGATCCCGCGGTAGACCCCGCCGGCTTCCTCGCGCAATGAGTCGGCGTCGACCGAGAACCCGAGCAGCTTCGGCAGCTGACCGATGATCACCGTCAGCGCGATTCCGTTGAGGTAACCGATCCGGATCGGCTTGGACAGCAGGTCGGTGACGAATCCGAGGCGCAAGAGTCCGCCGATAACAAGGATCGCGCCGACCATGATGGCGAGTACCCCGGCCAGTGCGACCGCCTCATCCGAACCCGCTACTGCCATCGGCAGAATCGCCGCCGCGATGATCGGCGCGAGTGAGGAATCTGGCCCGAGCACCAGGATCTTCGATGGGCCGACCAATGCGTAGACCAGCAGCGGGATGACGGTCGCATACAAGCCCGTTTCGACCGGCAGGCCCGCGGCCTCGGCGTAGCCCATGCCAGCGGGAATCAGCAGCGCGGTGAGCACCACACCCGCGACGAGATCGTTGCGCAGCCAGGCCTTCTGGTACTCCCGCGCGACCTCGATTCCAGGCAGCCAGCGCATACAACCCCCTGCAGGTCGATGGGGGCAACGCGGCGGTCGCCGGCGCCGAGTTGCGACCGCCGAATGGTACCGCCGCCGCACGACCAAGGTCGGTTTTGCGAACTCTTCGTGATGGAAGCATTCCCGGGCAGGAAGGGTCGTCCGCTGTCATGCTGAGCACGTGGACGAGAAACCGCGGTGGCACGCTCTCGATACCGAAGCCGTTTTGACGGCGCTCGCATCCGACCGCAGCCGCGGACTTGCGGGTAACGAACCGTCCGCGCGCCGGCAACGATACGGCCCGAACGAGATTGCCTCGGAGCCCGCGCCATCACGATGGGCGATCGCGGCCTTGCAATTCAAAGACCCGATGAACCTCATGCTGGTAGCGGTCACGGTTGTCAGCCTGATCATCGGCGAGGTATCGACCGCACTCGTCGTCGCCGCACTGGTCGTGGTGAACATCGTGCTCGGCACGAGGCAGGAGATGACCGCGCGAGCCAGCGTCGATGCGCTGGCGAAGATGCAGACCCCGCAGGCACGAGTGGTTCGCGACAGCACGCTGATTCAGATCGATGCGACCGAACTGGTGCCAGGCGACATCATCGAACTCGAGGCCGGCGACGTCGTCCCCGCCGACGGCCGGTTGCTGCGTTCGGCCACGCTGGAGACCCAGGAAGCCGCGTTGACCGGGGAGAGT
The DNA here is from genome assembly GCF_001646865.1 of Aldersonia kunmingensis. Taxonomy (GTDB): domain Bacteria; phylum Actinomycetota; class Actinomycetes; order Mycobacteriales; family Mycobacteriaceae; genus Aldersonia; species Aldersonia kunmingensis. The sequence goes on from NZ_LRRB01000001.1 coordinate 16,286, forward strand.
CTCCCGATCGCAAAGGATCCCGCGACTCTGCCCGACGTCGATGTCACCCTCGGCGACCGCAGCAACATGCTGTTCCAGAACACCTCGGTCACCCGTGGTACGGCCGGCATGGTGGTTACCGAGACCGGTATGAACACCCAGATGGGCCGGATCGCCTCGATGCTGTCCGCGGTGCCACCGGGTAAGTCGCCGCTGCAGCGCGAGCTGAACTCTCTGACCAGGGTGCTCGGCATCGTTGCCTGGACCGCGGTCGCCATCATTGTGATCATCGGCCTGCTGCGCGGGCAGAGCCTGACATCGGTGTTGCTGCTCGGTATCTCCATGGCCATCGCCGCGATTCCCACCGGCCTGCCGACGTTCGTCCAGGCGATGCTCGCCTACGGTGCGCGGTCGCTTGCGGACGCCAAAGCTGTGGTGAAGAACCTCACCGACGTCGAGACGCTCGGCGCGACCAGCGCGATCAACTCCGATAAGACCGGCACCCTCACGATGAACCAGATGACTGTGCGGTCGCTGTACTTCCGCGGCCAGTGGTTCACCGTCGAGGGGGAGGGCTACCGCAAGACGGGAACCATCTCCCACGCCGCGGGGGAGTCGACACCGGACTTCACGATGCTCGCGTACGGGCTGTGCCTCGACAGCGATGCGACCGTGTCCGACGCGCAGGACATCGTGGGTGACCCGACCGAAGCCGCGCTGGTGGTGCTGGCCGCGAAGATGGGGGTCGACGCTCCACTCACGCGCCGGACCTACCCGCGCGTCGCCGAGGTGCCGTTCGACTCCGCGTACAAATTCATGGCGACCTTCCACCACCTGCCGGTCAGCGACGAGGAGCGGTTCGTCGAACTGGTCAAGGGTGGTCCGGATGTTGTGCTGGCGCGCTGTACGCACGCGCTTCGGCCCGACGGCGAGACGATCCCGCTCGCCGATGTGCAGGATGCGATCACGACGGCGAACCGCGAGATGTCCGAGAAGGGTTTGCGAGTACTGGCTTTCGCGGCCCGGCTACTCGATGGGCGGGAAACTGCCGTGCAGGCCGATCCGATGTCGTTCGTCGACGAGCTGGTCTTCGTCGGCATGGTCGGCATCATCGACCCGCTGCGGCCACAGGCGGTCGACGCGGTGCGAACCGCGCATCGCGCCGGCATCGACGTTCGGATGATCACCGGGGACCACGCCATCACCGCGGGCGCGATCGGCGCCGAACTCGGCCTCGGGCCAGGCGCGATCAGCGGTGCGGAATTGCAGGCGATGACCGACGAACAGGTCTCGGCGGCGCTGCCGCAACTGCACGTATTCGGCCGCGTCACACCGCAGGACAAGCTGCGCTTGGCCGACATCATGCAGCGGGACGGCTCGATCGTCGCGATGACCGGCGATGCGGTGAACGACGCCGCTGCGCTCAAGAAGGCCGATATCGGTGTGGCCATGGGCTCCGGCAGCGAGGTCACCAAACAGGCCGGCAAGCTCATCCTCACCGACGACAACTTCGGCACGCTGATCACGGCAATCGAGTTGGGCCGCAGCATCTACGACAAGATCTTGTCCTACATCCGCTATCAGATGGCCAAGCTCTTCGCGCTGGTGCTGCTGTTCCTCGTCGCGAGCATCTTCAACATCAACGGCGGTGTCGCGCTCACGCCGCTGATGGTGCTGTTCCAGAACTTCTTCGTCACGCTGTTCTGCGTTGCCGTCATCATGCTCGACCCACCGCCGCCGAATCTGATGGACAAGGCACCGCGAGATCCGAAGCTACCGATCGCCAACCGGAGATCGCTGGTGCAGTGGATTCTCTACGGCGTGCTGCAGTTCGCCGTCACCATCGCCGCGATGGCGACCGCGCCGGGCGAACTGAGCACGGAGGTGGCGACCGTGCCGATGACGATGGGATTCGTCGTACTCGCCTTCGCCTCGATCCTGGCCGGCCTGGTGATGCGCCGCGACCCCGATTCCGGCCTGGAGGCACCGATTATCAAGGCGATCGGGATCCTGTCGGTTGCGGTCGTCGTCACCGTGCTCGCGGTGGAACTGCCCTTCATGCAGGAATTGCTGATGACGACCTCCCTCACCGGCGACCAGTGGCTGGCCTGCATCGGCTGGTCGGCGATCGTGCCGATCGTCGTCGAGGCGGAGAAGTGGTTTCGCCGGCACCGCAGCCGGAAATCCATCCCAGTGGCACGGTTGTCCACCGCCGACGCGGTCGTCCCCGCGTGGGCGCGGTAACCCGGGAAGTGCCGATGTCCGCGCACCGGGGGCAGTAGGCTCTTCCACAGCACATGTAAGGGCGTTTACCCTGGTCAGTGTCCTGATCGGTCGGCGGTGGACCGATCCCTATCCGGATCGAGGTGCCGGATGAGAATCTCGGACGTGCTACGGCACAAGGGCTCCGCGGTATGCACGGTCGCCCCCTACACCCCGATGCTCGATCTGCTCGGGTTGTTGAACGACCGCAACATCGGTGCGGTGGTTATCTGCGAAGGCGACAACGTCGTCGGCATCGTGTCCGAGCGCGACGTCGTGCACGGTCTGAAAGATCGTGGCGCCGGTCTGCTCGGTCTCGCTGCGGGCGACATCATGACGCGGGCAGTGCTGTTCTGCGATCCAGCCGACACTGTCGACAGCCTCGCCGAAACGATGACCGAGCGGCGTATCCGGCATGTCCCGGTGCTCGACAATGGCCGTCTCGCGGGGATTGTCAGCATCGGTGATGTCGTGAAGAGCAGGATCACGCAGCTCGAGAACGACCGGGAACAGCTCGAGTCGTACATCGCCCGGGGCTGATGCTGGCGCGAGCTCCGTTCGCGGACATACTGATTTGATGCGACCCGACTCGGACAGCCATATCGTCACCGTGTTCCGCAGCCGCCTGCGCCCAGACGCGGAGGCAAATGGGTACTTCGCGACGGCCAAGGTGATCCTGGAGCGCGCCCAGGCCATGCCCGGATTCCTCTCCTACAAGGTCTTCACCGCCGATGACGGGGAACGCGTGTCGATCGTCGAGTTCGACTCGACGGAACACCACAACGCCTGGCGTGACGATCCCGAGCATCGCGAGGCGCAGCAGCGTGGACGGAGGGATTTCTACACCGAATACTCCATCTCGGTGACCCGGCGTTATCACCATCGCAGTTTCCGCGCGGACTGATCACTGCGGCAACGGGTTGTGTCGGTACGATCTGACAACGGCAGTTTGCAATTTGTGGCGTGAAGGACTTCTCACTTGCGGGCTGAAGGTTGATGATAGGAGGCATGGCACTCCACTATCAGCACCTCGCTGAGCGGGTCCTCAGCCAGCGTGAACTGCAGCCCAATCTATACGGCAGCATCGATTTCGAAGCGGTTCCCTATCGCCTGACCGTCGATGCGAGGGATGAATCCACCCTGCCGGGCTGGCTCGCAAAGCGAGAGCCGATCCTCCAGGACGCTCGTGTATTGGAGTTGATCAGCACGGCCACGATGCTCGGCGATGTCGTCGCCGATCCGTACGCGGCACTGGAACCGCAGTATGGGACGAAGACGCTGGTCAGCATGCTGAAACAAGCGTGCAGTGAGGGCGTCGATGCGGTACCGGGCGCACCGCCCGAGTTGCGCGCCTTCATCGCAGCGATGGAGGCCACGCCCGAGTGGGTCGATATGGAGCTAGTGGAGGAGGGCGCTCGCCTGATGCGTCCGGGCGCGGCGTTCCTCGCCCCCTTCGCGACCCGCGGCGCATTTCTGGCGACGTTCACCAACACCTATGCCGCGCTCCCGATGGCTCTTACTGGAGCGCTCTCGGGTAAGCGCGCGGCGCGGCGCATCAACGAAACCTCGAACTTCTTCACGGTCACGACTCTGCCCGGCGCGCTCGAACGCTACGGGCTCGGCTTCGAAGCCGCCGCGATGGTGCGGCTGATGCACTCGATGGTGCGGTTCCACGCCCTCACCCGACCGGGCGCGTGGGATTCCGAGGTTTACGGGATTCCGATTCCGCAAGTCGACCAGATGCCCGCCGGGCTGCTCAATATGTACGTCATCGCCTTGGGAGCATTGCGAAAGGGAAAAACGAACTTCTCCCGGCGCGAGCGCGCGATGCTCGAAATCGGCCGATACCGCTGCTTCCTCCTCGGACTGCCCGAGGAACTGCTTCCCACCAGCGCCGAAGACATCGTCCAGGTCTTCCATGCCCGCGCCGCGACATTGCGTGCCGGCTTCGACGACGCGACCTGTGGTGCGCTGGTCCGCTCCACCATGGAGGCGTACCTGCGGCCCGAGGAGACCTGGTTCGATCGCGCCGCCGACAGCGTCGAGCGCAGTTGGAGCAAGTTCACCTTTGTTCGGGCATTCGTCAACGGAGACCGGGGGAAGGGTGCGGCAATGGGTGTGCACCTGACCAACACCGATGTCGCAAAGGTTGCCGCTACGGCGCCGTTCATCCTCGGCCGGTTCGCGCTCGTCGAGGGTGCGTCACGGGTTCCGGTGATCCAAAATCCGGTCGACGACTACACCATCCGCATGATCCACAAGCGCCTCAAGACGTACGGCAATCCCGAATTCACAACGGATGCAAAGACTTACGCCCGGGCCAGCGCGTAGGGGCTCGACACCTGGCTCACTGCGGTGAGTTTTCTCCATCCAGCGCCACAGTTATCGCGTACGCCGTTGACGCGAGGGTTTCATATCCGCGCATAGCGCTTGGTGAAATTCGGCTGACCAGGTGTGGTCGGCGGGCGTAGCCTCGCGGCGTGGCAGTGGGAATCGAGGACTTGAAACGTTCGAGCGATGCCGTGGGTGCCGTAATCGCCCGCATCGACGAGAACCAGTGGGATTTGCCGACACCCTGTACGGAATGGAATGTGCGGGACCTCGTGAGTCATTTGGTGTTCGGTAATCGCGTATTCGTGGCGCGGCTCTCCGGCGACGAAATGCCCGACCGGCATGCCGATCAGCTCGGTGACGATGCCGCGGCCGCGTATGTCGATACGGCCGCTGACCTGCTGGACGCGCTGCGGCCGGAGGGCGTATTGGAACGCAGGTACCCCGGCCCGCTTGGAGTGATCACGGGCCTCGAGACGTTGCAGATCCGGCTCTACGATCTGCTGGCACACGGCTGGGATCTCGAGCAGGCAACCGGCCTACCCGTTGACCTTCCCGAAGACGCCGCGGCCGAGTCGCTGGAGTTCGTCCGCGGGCAGTTGGCGACCGCGCCACGCACCGGGAGATTCGCCGAGCCGCAGCTCGTCCCCGATACAGCTCCGGCGATCGACCGGCTCGCCGCGTTCCTGGGCCGCCAGCCGAAGGTCGATCAATAGCGCTGTGCTTCAGCGGGTTATCCGGTGCGCGATCGGTTCCTCGCTTCGAGCACGGCCATCGCGGCGTTGTGGCCGCCGATACCGCTCACTGCGCCGCCGCGCACCGCGCCTGACCCGCACAACAGGATGCCGTCGTATCCCGAGTCGACGCCCCACCCCCTCGCGGGGGTGCCGAGATCGGCATCGTCCTCGGCGAACGGCCAGGCCAGCGGGCCGTGGAAGATATTGCCGCCCGGCATATTGAGCGCCTGTTCGATGTCGAGCGTGGTCTTGGTCTCGATGCAGGGCTTGCCTTGCGCATCGGTGAGAACGACATCCTCGATCGGCTCGGCGAGCACCGAGTTCACCGAGTCGAGGACCGCCCTTTCCATGCGGGCGCGCTGGCCATCGTTGGTCGCCGCGGTGACCAGGCGATCCGGGACGTGCAGGCCGAATACCGTAAGCGTATGGGCACCTGCGGCATTCAGCTCGTCGCCGAGGATGGATGGGTCGGTGATCGAATGACAGTAGATCTCGCAGGGCATGGGCGCCGGTAACTGTCCTGCCGCGGCTGTCTGGTACGCCTGCTCGAGCTGGGTGAAGGACTCGTTTATATGTAGCGTCCCGCCGAACGCGGCGGCCGGGTCGAGGCTCGAATCTCGCAGCGCTGGGAGGCGCCCGAGCAACAGGTTCACCTTCACCTGACAACCTTCGGGCCGGGTGGACGGCCGCGTCTCGGCCATCAGGCGGGCGAGCACGTGTGGTGCCACGTTGACGAGGACGTGGTGCGCTGCCACACGTCGCTCGGCGCCGTTATGGGTGTAGTGCACGACTGCGCCCGGTTCGATGGCGGTCACCTCGGCGCCGGTGTGGATCTCGGCGCCCGAGGCAGCGGCCGCCCTGGCGAGCTGGTCGGTGACGGTGCCCATGCCGCCGACGGGCACGTCCCAATCGCCGGTTCCGCCGCCGATGACGTGGTACAGAAAGCAGCGGTTCTGGACCAGGTTCGCCTCGTGTGCGGCGGCGAACGTGCCGATCAGCCCATCCGTGAGGACAACGCCGCGCACCAGGTCGTCGGTAAGACGGCCGGTGACGAATTCCCCGAGAGGGCGCTCGAACAGCGCGCTCCACAACTCGTCGTCGCCGAGCCGAGCCCGCGTTTCGCTGCGAGTGCGCAACGGCTCGGTCATGGACGGCCAGAGCGTGGCTGCGACCCGTCCCGTGTCCGCATAGAGCTCGGCAAACGCGGCGGCATCGCGCCCCGCGCCGATGCGTTGGAACGAGGCGTGGGTCACTTCGGGATCGCCGCGATCGATGAGCAGTCCGCGCCCGTTCCCGGCGGGAACGGGCGTATAGGAGGAATACCGCCGACGTACGAACCGCAGGTCGAGTCCGAGGTCGTCGATGATGCGCCGGGGCAGCAAGCTCACCAGGTAGGAGTAGCGCGACAGTCGAGCGTCGCGCCCGACGAACGGGCGCGCACTGACCGCTGCGCCTCCGATCGTGTTCAGCCGCTCGAGGACGACGACCGATAGGCCCGCCCTGGCGAGATACGCGGCGGCGGTGAGGCCGTTGTGCCCGCCCCCGACAACAACCACGTCACGGGTACCGGTGTAGCCGGCCATGGAATCATCGTGTCATTCACAAGAGATATTGGCGACGGCAGTGGTAAGCACATGGCCACCCGAACGTTTCCACAAGCCACGAGAGCTGGACCGATCTCGGGTCGGACGTGCTGCCGAGCCTGTGTACTGGATGGGTGGCATGGCAGTAAACGCCGGGATCGAGCGACTGGTATCCGGTTCGGCATCATCGCCGTAGATACGTGGCAGAAGCGGTCGTCCCGATACGATGCATTGCTCGCGGCAAAGGCCGAAATTGTCGGCTCCGGCTGAATATTGAGCAGCCTGCTCCGGGGCGGGTTCTAGTCAACGTCGCAACGCGGACCGTTTCTCCGATCGTAGTAGAGCGGTGAACAGCTCTGCTGGGCACCGGTTCTGAAGGACGAGCCGCGGCCGGAAGTTGAGCTCGTTCTCCACGGCCAGCAGATGCTCCGGAGTGTGGATACTGAGGTTGGTTCCCTTCGGGAAGTAGTCGCGCAGCAAGCCAGTGTTCTCGTTCGAGCCGCGTTGCCATGGGGACCGAGAGTCACAGAAGTAGACCGGCACGCCCAACGATTGCGTGATTGTGGTGTGGCGGGCCATTTCTGTGCCCTGATCCCAGGTGATCGAGCGCAGCAGCGTCGCCGGCAGATCGCTCATCCGTTCGCACAACGCGGTGTGCAGGGTCTCGCCGTCGCGCGAGGGAAGGTGCAGGAGCCGGACCGTGCGGGTCTGGCGCTCGACGAGGGTGCCGATCGCAGATGCCTGATCCTTGCCGATTATCAAGTCCCCTTCCTTACGTTGGAGCGGTGGGCGGAATCCGGGCCGGACGGAGGTCTGGATCGCTCTCCTTGGGACAGCGGGTATGGCTGAGGTCTCCCTGCCGCTCGACGGCTCACTGGGAATGGCCGCCCGCTGTCCTGCTGTCAGCTCGACCGCTCATTGAGACTCGCGCACAGATCGTTGGGTAAGGACGTGCCGGCGTGGCTGACAGACAAGGAACGCCCACTCGTAAGGACGACGACCTGTAGGGGACTACGTGAGCGGACTGTGGGCGGGGATCGATGCGGGGAAGCGGGCCCATCACTGCGTGGTGCTGAATGCGGCCGGCACTGCGGTCTTCTCCCAGAGGAGCGACAACGACGAGAGCGCCCTGCTTGACCGAGCAATTACATTCTTGGAGGCACGGTTTCGCTGCAGCGGGTCGTTAGATTTCAGAGTTCTCTTGAAGCTGCGGGCAGGTTTGCTGTCGCCACTTCCGATCACGATCTGTTTCCGTGCTTAAGCGGTCGCCGGTACCGTTCGACGAAGTTTCGCAGGATGATCGGGGGAGAGACCACCGATCGTTGTCGCGCATCGGCTTTCAGTGTTTCTGCGGTCTCGGGGTCAAAGTAGCCGTGACCGCTGTACGCGTCGATCCGGGTGCACAGCCCGTCGACGTCCAGTTCTGGATGGAACTGCGTCGCATATGCGTTGCGTCCCACTCGAAACGCCTGCACCGGGCACGCCGTCGACGACGCCAGAGGAACCGCGCCGCGCGGCAACTCGGTCACGGCCTCCTTGTGTCCGCCGTAGGCATCGAACTCGCGAGGCATGCCGGTGAACAAGTGATCTTCAGCGCCCGCGTCGGTGAGACTGACGGTGACTGCGCCCACCGGCTCGCTGTAGGTCGCATCGATACGTGCACCGATCGCGGCGCCGAGCGTCCCCACGCCGTAGCAGCAACCCAGAAACGGGAAGTCCTGCTCGATAGTGGCGCCGATCAGGCCGACCAGCTCGCGTTCCACCCGCAGCTGGGTGGGACTCTTCTGATCATCGCTGACGTTGTATGGCCCGCCGCCGAGCACGATGCCGGACCAGTCGCCGAGCTCGATGGGACCCAGTTCCTGATCGGTGAGGACGATACGCCGCAGACCCGCGTCGTCGAGGTCGGCGAAGCGCATGATCGCGGCATACTCGTCGTCTGCTGCCACTTCGTCCTCGCGGATGCTGAGCAGCAGAAACGGGGCATGATCGGTGTTCGTACCCAACGGATGCCCTTCCCATCGGTGCCGAATGGGACATTACCGATCGGGTCGGGCAGATTGGTTGAACTCGAGGATTCGCCCGGGGCTGGCCGGTATGAGGAGGCTGGGGCCTCGCCACATGTGAACGTGGGTTGCCGTCAGGAATCAGGACCTGGCCGGTAGAGCCACAGATGTGGATGGCTCGCGGTCGAGATCGGGGATTGGGACCGGTCGACCGGTCGTTCGATCGGCGCCTACCTCGGTCTCGTCCCGACGGAGTATTTCTCGGGCGCCTCCCGCTCGCAGGGCCCCATCACCAAGACCGGCAACAGCCATGCCCACCGGCTGCTGATCGAGGCGGCCTGGCATCACCGCCAGCCCTATCGCCCCGGCACCGATCTGCGTCGCCGTTGGGACGCCGCCAGCCCGGCGGCACGGGCTCGCGGTCAGGCAGCAAACCGGCGGCCGCACCGACGGTGGCAGAACTTCGAGGCCCGCAAGAAGCGTCCCGTGGTGGCCAACCCCGCCATCGCCCGGGAACTGGCCGGCTGGTGCTGGTCTTTTGCCGGTGCTCGACACCTGAGACCGGCACATAACCGTCCGAACGAACCGAGCCGATGGCGGCAGCGCCTGGGAGCGACCGGCGAACGCCCTATGAGCAATTCGTTTGTCCTGCAATCCAGTAACGCTCGACTCTAGACCTGCGGTCCGCTCCAGCAGAAGAGTCCGTTCCTGCGGTGACCAACCCGCGCATATCAGACTTAACGACGCGTCGATCACGACACGCTCGCCGCCCGCGAAGTCTCGTTCGGTCAAACGGAAGCGGCGTTCCCGGCGACGGCCGAGGACGCCGCTTCCCCTGCCCACTTGACAAACTTCACTCCATATCAGGCGTGCGTTCGTGGTGCCGCTCGCGCAGCACGCCCTTCAAGAACTTGCCGCTCGGATTCTTCGGAAGATCGGAAGTAAACGCGATGGATTTCGGAATCTTTTAAGGCGCGAGCCGCGTCCGGCAATGGGTGGTGATCGCGTGTGTGTCGATCGCGGCACCGTCGGCGATGACGACGGTCGTTGCGACGGCCTCGATCCAGCGGTCGTCCGGAACGCCATACACCCCGACCTCATGGATTTCGGGTAGCTCGTACAGCACCCCTTCGACTTCCCGCGTCGCGACGTTCTCGCCGCCCGTCTTCATCATGTCCTTCTTGCGATCGACGACCCACAGGAATCCGTCCGAGTCGAAGTAGCCCAGATCGTCGGAATGGAACCATCCGCCGGCGAATGCTTCCGCGGTCGTCTCCGGCAGGTTGTCGTAGCCGAGGGTGGCGTGCGGCCTGCGGTGCACGATTTCACCGACAGTTCCGCCGGGAAGCGGCGCGTCGTCGCCGACGATCGCGGTCTCGACATTGATGCCGCCCGGCCTGCACAGCCCGGCCGCTCATCCTGTTCCGACGGCGGGAACACTGTGGCGAGCGAGCCCATCTCGGTCTGCCCGTTGAAGTTACACAGCTCCAGCGCTGGGAAGCGCTGACGGAGTTGGCGCAGTACCTCGACGGGAAGCGCAGACGCCCGTAATAGCCCTTCCGCAACGACGGGATGGTGCGACTGTCGCCTTCCAACTCATGCAGCAACGCGATCCATACAGTGGGAGGGCAGAAGAGGTTGGTCGCGCCATAGCGCTCGACGGCAGCGAGGATCGCGGCGGGATCGGGTCGGTCGAGAATGATGCTGGTCGCGCCGAGGTAGATGTCGGTGATGAGAAAGTTGTCGAGCTGCGCGCAGTGGTACAGCGGCAGCGATGAACTTCGATATCTTCGACGACCAACGCCGCGGGCGTGCAGTCGGCGAGGAGGTAGGCGATCTCATCCGCGGTCAGCATGAATTGATCGATACGCCGATCGGGGCGTGGGTCGTGTCAACTACTTTGGAGCGCAAGGCAATCCAATGATCCGAGCCGTACAGCTGCTGCCCGAACGAGCCCCGCATCGACGATGCCGCACCGAGCAACACCGCCGACGGGCAGGGGCCATCATCGACTCCGTCGATGTGGACGTCCGCGAGCTGCAGTCGCTCGAGAATGCGGTTGCACAGGGCATCTCCGCCTTCGTAGACGTATGCCTGCGCCGCGCAGTACAGCGCTTCGTCGCGTGCGAAGTCGTGCCGGAACAGGTCCGAATCGCCAACACCGTGGGATATCCGGGCCGGACCTTGTTGGCGACGATGCCCGCGATCTCCTGGAGTGCGCGTTCGGCGAGGCTCAACGCGACCGGCGCATGGCCGCCGACGCCATGCCGAGCAACCCGAGCTGGTAAACCGGTTCCGGGCGAGCGGGTGTGGTCGAGAAGGTCTCCATGGTGTGCCGGTCAGGCACGAAGCAGTTCTCCACCGCACGGAGTGAGGTTCGCGACATCTCCGAACGACCTGCTTTCCTCGCCGCGCACGCTATTGACAAAAGATGTTTTTACGTAAAGACTTCTTTTTGTTATGAGGGACGTTGTCTACCTCGATCAGATCGAGCAGGCCGAGGCCCTGCTCAAGCCGCAGCGGATCGAAGTGTTGCGGCAGCTCGCCGAACCCCGGTCGTGCACCGAGGTTGCGGTCGAGCTCGACCAGACCCCGCAGCGGGTCTACTACCACGTGAAGGTGCTACTGACGGCCGGCCTGGTTCGTCAGGTGGCCGAACGTCGGGTGCGCGGGATCACCGAGGGGATCTACCAGGCGGCCGGGCGGTCGTACTGGCTGTCACCGAGCTTGGTGGGCCGAATCGGGTTGCGGCAGAAGCGCGATCGGCTGAGCCTGGGCTACCTGCTGGACCTGATGGAGGACGTGCAGGCCGACATCGCCGCGCTCGACCTCACCAGGCCCGACCTGCCCTCGATAGGCGTATCCGGGGAGATCAGGGTGCGCCCGGAGCAGCGCGCGGCGTTCCTCGAAGAGTTGCAGCAGACATTGCAGGACCTGTTCACCCGCTACGGCGGTGCCGATGGCGACGCATTCCGCATGGCCGTCGCCTGCTATCCGAAGGGAGATTCAAATGATTGAGCCTGATCTGCGCGTACGCGCGGTTGTACCAGCTTCATTGAAGGTCACCTACGAGGCACTTACCGACCCGGTCGCGCTGCGCGTGTGGCTGGCCGAGCACGCCGAGGTCGACCTGCCCGGCAAGTACGAGTTCTGGGGCCGGTTCACGCCCGATGGCGCAGAACCGCACCAGCGCGTGCTGCACGTGGACGATCGCAGCATCCGATTCGCCTGGACCGTGGAGGGAGTCGAGACCACATCGCAGTTCGAATTGGATGAGGACGAGGACGGCACCCTGGTCACGCTGAGCCAGACCGACCTGCCCAGCTTTGAAGACGTTCTGGCCGACAAGGCCGGTGCTCGTGGCACGTTGTCGACGTTCTGGTCGTTGGCGATCGTCAACCTCGCCGACTATCTGGCTGGCCGCGAGTTGACCCCGAAGTGCGATTTCACCTCGAACGAATTGCGGACGGCGGTCGTCATCGACGCGACGCCGGACGAGGTGTTCGATTCGATGACCCGGCCGGAGCACTTCCACCGGTGGTTCGGCGCCAAGGTGGACATCGAGCCTTGGGTAGGTGGCCGTTTTGCGATGGGCGGGTTCGAGATGGACCCGGGGGGAACCAAGTTCGTCGAGTTCGAGCCGGGCCGCAAGGCGACTATGCGGTATGCCGATGGCGTGACCGACAGCTGGGAGTTGGAAGGCTCGGAGGGAAAGACTCGACTGACCCTGGTGACGAGCGGGTTCGACCCCGACAATCCGCCTTACGCGGGCTTCATCGGCTGGCTGAGTGGCCTCGCCGAATTGCGGCGCTACCACGAGCTCCCGCAGTGGCGCTCGATCTGGCGCCAGATCGAGGTCGCCGGGATACCCGAGGGCATGTTCACCGTCGACCAGTGAGCTGAGCTCCACACGCATGCAGTGAGTCGGCGCGGATCGTGCTCGCAGGTGACGCCGTCGTTGTCACGGTCCAGCGTCGGGGCGTAGCCCGGATCGCCGCGGTGCCGGTTCGCTTGGAATGCCGCGGCGCGCTAGTGCGTACGTTCGTTGTGGCGCTCGCGCAGTACACGCTTCAGAATCTTGCCGCTGGGATTTCTCGGAAGCTCGGAGGCGAAGGCGATGGACTTCGGGATCTTGTACGACGCGAGCCTCGTCCGGCAGTGGGTGTCGATTGCGCGTGAGTCGAGCGCCGCACCATCGGCGACCACAACGGTCGCCGCGACGGCCTCGATCCAGCGGTCGTCGGGAACGCCGTAAACCGCGGCTTCACGGATTTCGGGTAGCTCGTAGAGCACCTCTTCGACTTCCCGCGTCGCGACGTTCTCGCCGCCCGTTTTCACCATGTCCTTCTTGCGATCGACAACCCACAGGAATCCGTCCGAATCGAAGTAGCCGAGATCGCCGGAGTGGAACCACTCGCCGGCGAACGCCTCCGCGGTCCTCTCGGGCAGGTTGTAATAGCCGAGGGTCACTTGGGGGCTGCGGTGCACGATCTCGCCGACCGTTCCGTCGGGAAGTGGATTGTTGTCGTCGTCGACGATCGAGGTCTCGACATTCAGCGCTGCTCGGCCCGCGCAGCCTGGCCTCCGGTCCTGTTCGGACGGCGGCAATACCGTGGCAAGTGAACCCATCTCGGTCTGTCCGTAGAAGTTCCACAGCTCCAGAGCAGGGAAGCGTTGGCGCAGTTGACGCAGCACCTCGACGGGGAGCGCGGAAGCGCCGTAGTAGCCCTTGCGCAGCGAGGCGAATGTGCGACCGTCGCCTTCCAGCTCCCGCAGCAAAGCAATCCAGACGGTCGGAGGGCAGAAGAGGTTGGTCGCGCCGTGGCGTTCGATGGCTGCGAGAAGCGCTGCAGGATCGGGCCGATCGAGAATGATGCTCGTGGCGCCGAGGTAGATGTCGGTAATGAGGAAGTTGTCGAGCTGTGCGCAGTGATACAGCGGGAGCGCGTGAACTTCGACGTCGGCCTCGGCCATGCCCCCCGACACGATGCAACTCGTGTACTGCCACATCAGCGTTCGGCTCGAGTGCATCGCTCCCTTCGGACGCGATTCCGTTCCGGACGTGTACATGATGCGAATGAGCGCGTCGTCGTCGACCTTGACCTCGGGTGCGGCGCCGGTGGACACCGTCAAAGCCTCGTCGAAGTTCGTCCAACCAGTGGGCGTCGAATTAGATAGCGGCAGAACATAGTTCGTTGTGGAAGTGGTTCCAGCGGACTGGATTGCCTGATCTGCCGTCGAGCACAGTGCATCCTCGACCACCAACGTTGCGGGTGTGCAGTCGGCAAGGATGTAGGCAATCTCCTCGGCTGTCAGCATGAAATTGATCGGGACACCGATGACGCCGATCCTTGCGGCGCCGAAGATCGCGACCGGGTACTGCCAGCAGTTGTGCGACAGGATCGCGAGCCGATCGCCCGGCCTGAGTCCCGATGCCCACAGTTGTGCCGCGAATGCATCGATCGCCCGGTCGAGTTCGGCGAACGTCAGCACGGTGTCGCGGTGTATCAGGGCCGTCCGGTCGGGCACGCGGGCGGCCGTTCGACGCGGAATGTCGCCGAGCGCGTGAGACCTCGCGCGTTGCTCCTCCGTCATCGCGCGCCGGCCGTTTGCAGCGCGCTGTGTGGTACGTGCGTACCGAAACCGCGGCGGTGATAGGTCAGGGGGTCCTGGTCGGTGGACGTCTCGACGGCACGCACCCGGCCCAGCAGGATCCGATGGTCGCCACCGGACACGATCTCGGCAACGTCGCACGCGATCCAGATCGAGGCACCCGACACGTGGGGGAGTCCGTCGCGGCGCACCCACTCGACGCCGTCGAACTTCGCAGCGCCCTTGCCAGCAAGGCGGAACGCAATGTCGGTTTGCTCCGATGCCAGTACGTTCACGCCGAATCGCTTCGTCCCCTCGATCAAGCCGAGGCACTCGGACGTGTTCGCCAGTGCGACGGCGAGCAGATGCGGTTCCATGGACAGCGACATAATCGCGCTGACCGTCGTGCCATGTGGCCGGTCGCCGTCCATGGCGGTGATCACGGTGACCGGGGCGCACAGATGCGCCATCGCCTCTTTGAACTCGGTGCCGAGCCTGTCCAGGTTTTCCTGCATCATCGTCACGGCTTTCTGGAAATTGCGTCGCGAAAAACGACGTCGGAGAAACGGATGGTGGGCAGCAACAACGTCTTCGCCTCGTCCATGCCGACAATCCCGCAGGGGTCCTGCTCGGAGACCAACGCGCAGAAGGCGAGGGACCGCGAGGCATCCCCGCAGAGATCGGCCACTTTCGCAAGGACATTCGGCCGGGATAGCGACCCGCATGCGGGATCGGCGAGGACGGGTACCACGTGTCCGGGCCTGGTGAGTTCGGTGCCACTCGCGGAGCGATCCGCGAGTACGCGAAGCGTGGCCGCACGGTCGTGCCCGGAGATGCCGGTCGTGATCCCGGCCGACGCGTCGACGGCTACGCGCATCGACCCCGAGTAGTCGTCGTCGCCGTCCGCGATCCACGACGCCGGCGGCAGATCCAGTCGCCGGCACGTATCGACATCGACTGTGGTGCAGATGAATCCGGAGCCCAGCCGGACCATCGCGCCAATCGAGGCCGCGGTGGCGGTTGATGCGAGCGCGACGATGTCGCATCCGGTGCCGGACACGTCGTCGATCACGACGGCGACGCCGCCCGCCCGCAACGCGTCGAGCGCGTCACTCGCGGACGTCGGTTGCGGGGGTGCGTACGCGATGGTCATGGTCGCTGCCCGCCGGTCATGCCGTGATGCCGGTCTTGGCCCAGAACCGCTCGAACGACGACGGCACGACGTCCGCGCCGTGCGTGACCTTGCCGTCGACGAAGCGGTGAGCCATCACCATCGTGATCTCGAGTTCGTCGTCGCCAAGGCGGCGATACGCGCGCACCTTGGCGGTGACCAGTTCGTCGTCCACGACGTCGACATCGACCACTTCGTTGCGCGACTCGTCGAGCTTGGCGAGCACGCCGAACGCCTCTAGGAACTCGGCCTTCGTGTACAGGCGCTGGGTGCCCTCGAGCGTGAATCCTGCCCACGTCATCGCGTCGTCGTAGAGGGTGACCAGCGGAACCGGATCGCCGGCATCCGCGGCGGCGAATGCGGACTTCAGTGCGTCGGCGTTCTGCTGGGTCATCGTTGTCTCCTCCGGATCGGATGTGGTGCCCATCACTGTCGTCCGTCGCGTGCGATGGGATAACCGTCCGACTACGTGATCTGGTACGGACTTGGGGCGCAAGGCGCCCTCCGGCCATCTATACTGGTAAACGCCATTAACGTGGCACGGCGATCCGCGTATTCGCGTGATCGCGATCGCGAGATGACACATCTTGACCCCCGGCGTTGCGGGGCGGTTTCAACCGAGCGCACAGTGGTACCCGTCTCATCGCGGCGACGGGAGAACGATGAACGCTGACGAATGGTCCGAGATCCATCGGTGTCATCGCAACGGCGAATCCATCAAAGGGATCGCCCAGCGGCTCGGCATGTCGCGAAACACGGTCCGCCGAGCGCTCGCGCACGAGGAACCACCTCAGGACCACCGGCGACGGGTCGGGACCATCACCGACTCCGTCGACGCGGATGTCCGTGAGCTCCTCGTCGAGAACCCCGATATCTCCATAGCGGAGGTGGGCAGGCGTGTCGGCTGGGAGCGGTCCCGCACGATGCTCGCACGCAAAGTCAACGAGGTCCGGTCCGAAGTGGAATCGGCGCGCAAGCAATCGGAGCGCGTGGCAGCGGGTATCCCGTCGCCGGCCACCAGTTTCGTCGGACGCCGCGCAGAGTTACGTGAGGTGCGGCGGCTGCTCGGTGACCATCGCCTCGTCAGCGTCGTCGGGCCCGGCGGAATCGGAAAGACGAGGCTCGCTGTGCAGGCCGCCTACGACTTCCGCCGGGCGTTTCCTGACGGCGTGCGGTTCGTCGAGTTCGCTTCCGTGCGCACCCCGGACCTACTCGCGCAGGTGGTGTGCGACGGTCTCGCGTTGGAGAACCGTGATTCGCACGATCGTTCGCCGGAGGAGACCCTCGTCGACTACCTCGAACATCGCCGAATGCTGCTGGTGCTGGACAACTGTGAGCACGTCGTCGACGCCGCGGCCGAGTTGGTGGCGCGGTTACTCGAGCACACCTCGGCACTGCGGATCATCGCCACGACACGTGAATTCCTTTCGGTGCCAGGCGAGTACGTCTTTGCGATGCCCTCGCTGCCGACCCGGGACGAGACCGGTTCCGGCGCGGCCGATCTGTTCGCGCAGCGCGCCGCCGCAGTGCTGTCGGGATTCGAGCTGACGGACGCGAACTCCGCGGCGATCGAACGGATCTGTGAACGGTTGGACGGCCTGCCGCTCGCCATCGAACTGGCGTGCGCGCGGCTCACCGTGCTGTCCATCGACGATCTGTCCGACCTGCTCGACCAGCGACTCTCGGTGCTGACAGGAAGTGCGCGGGTGCGATCGCCGCGACAGCGGAGTCTGCACGCCACCGTCGAATGGAGCTACGAGCTGTGCTCGGTCGACGAGCGAACGCTGTGGACGAGGCTGTCGGTATTCGCCGACGGGTTCACGCTTCCTATGGCGATCGCGGTGTGCGCCGACGAGGACCTTGCGGCCGAGTCGATCATGGACTCGCTGGCGGCGCTGGTCGCCAAATCGGTCGTCCAGAGGGGCGATTCGGACGAGCACGCGCGATTCCGCATGCTCGAGTCGATCCGCGAGTACGGGTCCAGCAAGCTCACGCTGGACCAGCAGCGTGGGCTTCAGTCGCAGTTACTGCGTTGGTGCGCCGACCTGATCCGGACCACCGCCTCGGGGTGGTACGGCCCCGACCAATTTCGCTACGCGCGTGCAGTGCGGGACAACCGCGGCAACATCCGCGCGGCGCTGGACGCGGCGATGTCCGAGCCACACCGCGACACCGACGCGCACTTGGCGGCGGAAGCGCTCGGTTCGGCCATGTTCCTGTGGTCCTGCGGAATATCAGTCCGTGAGCACCGGATGTGGCTGACCAGGGCGCTCGAACTCCCGGCGATCCTGGGTGAGACGAAACGGCAGATCCTCGGCGTCCTGGCGCTCATTCAGATCCTGCAGGGCGATCGCGAGTCTGCCGATTTCGCGCTGCAACGCATTCGTGCCATCGCACGCGAAGACGGCGATGCGGGAGCGGCGGCGTTCGTCGCACACCTGAGTGGACTTCGGCATATGTTTTCCGGCGACCTCGCTGCCGCGCGGACGGAGATGGACGAAGCGGCGAACCGGTACCGCATCGGGGGTGCGGGTGCGGATCTCGTTGCCACGCTGCGCATTCACCAGGGCATGCTGCTGAGCGCGGCCTTCGAGGTGGGCGCGGCCGAGGAGCACTTCACGGCCGTTCACGCGCAGTCGTCGGCCGTGGGGGAGTTGTGGTTCCGGTCGTTTGCGGCGTACGGGCTGGGCTTGGTCGCGCTGCTGCAGAAGGACTTCGTCCGCGCACGCGACCTCGCCATGGAGGGACTGAGCATCCAGCGGTCGTTCGGTGACGTCGTCGGCACGACACTCATGACGGACCTGCTTGGATGGGCTCTGGCGGAACTGGATTCGGCGACTCGCGCTGCGGTGTTGCTCGGGGCGGCATCATCGATGTGGGGCTCGTTCGGGCAGCAGCTGTACGGGTCCGAGCATTGGATTGCTCTGCGCTCCAAGGCGGTTGACACCGCACGCGCCCGGATCGGCGGTACCGCGTTCGACCGGTCGTGGGAGAAGGGACGCTCCATGTCGGCGGCGGAGCTGTTCGATTACATCTTCACCGGTCCGAAGTCGGACCGGGCTTCTGGTGACGAGCGCCACGGGTTCACTGGTGCCGAGCATCATGCCGACGAGATTCTGACCCCGCGTGAGCGTGAGGTCGCCGACCTTGTGGTCGCCGGCCTCACGAACAAGCAGATCGCGGAAAAGCTTGTGCTGTCGACCCGTACCGTCGAAGGTCACGTCGAGCATGTGCTGCGCAAGCTCGGTGTTCAGAGGCGTGTCGAGCTCGTCGCCGCGGCAATACACGGTGGAACGGTGCCGTCCGGGAGTGAGAAGCATCCCGGACGGCACCGAGTCTGATCAGGGCCGTCAGACCTTGGACAGCGCGCCCGCGTCGATCGGTAGCGCGATCCCGGTGACGTGTCGTGCCGCGTCCGAGGCGAGCCACACCACCGCGTTCGAGATGTCGACCGGGTCTAGCCACGGGATCGGCAGGACGTTCATTCCGGTCTGGCAGGCCTCGCGGAAATCCTCATGCGTCGGATTCTCGAGGTCGGGGCGGAAGAGCTTGTACATCGCCTCATGATCGATCATGTCGGTGAGTACAGAGGTCGGATGGATCGAGTTGCACCGAATCCGATACTGCCCAAGCTCATTCGACGCGGTCCGTGCCAGGCCGGTGACACCGTGCTTGGCCGCAACGTAGTGAGCAAAGTTCGGGAAGCCCTGCAGGCCGCCGGTCGAGCTGATCAGGACGATGGAGCCCCCGTCGCCCTGTTCGATGAGCGTCGGAATCGTCGCGCGCATGGTCTTCCAGACGCCCGTGAGATTGATGTCGATCATCTCCGACCACTGCGTTTCGCTGAGTTCGTGCAGTGGGGCAGAAGAGAAGATCCCGGCGTTGGCGACGACGGTGTCGAGCCGTCCGAGTTCTGCGATGCCCTCCGCCACGACGTTCTCGAGCGATTGCAGGTCACGAACATCGGCGACCGCGGTGTGGATGCGCCTGCCGGTCTTCTCGACAAGGCGCGCAGTCTCGTCGAGATCTTCGATACGGCTGCCGTGATAGCTGGTGGTCGCGAGGTCGGCGCAGATATCCAGCGCGATGACGTCGGCACCTTCCTCTGCGAGCCGCACTGCATGCGAACGTCCCTGTCCGCGGGCGGCTCCGGTGACGAGAGCGACCTTGCCTTCCAATTGGCCCATGTCAGAACACCTTTCAGTTTGGGAGAAATCGGGAACGATCAGGAGCGGGTGTAGGACGGCGCGATCGCGGCCGCGGCTTCGACCAGCGTCATCCGATCCACGAGTGCGTGCTGCGTCGCGACAGCGGCGTCGCGGACGAGACGCCCGAGTGCGCTCGGTGTGCGGACGGTAGCGCTGCCGGCCCAACGGTGGGCGAACATGACGACGTCACCGGCGACTTCCTGTGCCCACGTGGCGGCCTGGCGCATGCGCGCCCGCTGTTCATCGGTGATCGTGTCGCCGGCGGCGGCAGTGGCTTCGGCATCGCCGTACACCTCGTAGACGTATGCCCGCGCCGCGCGGTACAGCGCCTCGTGGCGGGCGAAGTCGTGCCGGAACAGGTCCGAGTCGCCCACAACCGTGGGATATCCGGGCCGCACCTTCTTCTCGACGATGCCCGCGATCTCTTGGAGTGCACGTTCGGCGAGTCCCAACGCGACCGGTGCGTGCCCGCCGACGCCGATGCCGAGCAACCCGAGCTGGTACACCGGTTCCGGGCGGACGGGCGTGGTGGAGAAGGTCTCCATCGCGTGCCGATCCGGCACGAAGCAGTTCTCGACCTTGTAGTCGTACGAGCCGGTTCCGACCATGCCCATCACGTTCCAGTTCCCAAGGAACTCGACCTCGGAGCGCGGCACGAAACCGATCCTGCAATCCGGCGTTCCCGCCTCGTCCACGATGGGGTTCCCGGCTTCGTCGTGCACGACGAAGCCGACGCCGATCCACGATGCATGCGCTGAGCCACTGGCGAATTGGAATCGCCCGGTCACGTTGAAGCCGCCCTCCACCCGAGTTGCCGAGCCGGTCGGCACGACCATTCCCGCGGTGATGCCCGGGTTGGGACCGTCGAAGATCTCACGGGCACCGGTCTCGCCCATGAATCCCACGGCGACGCCGGTGCTGCACGAATTGGCCATGAATGCCCAGCCGGTGGATCCGTCTGCGCGAGAGATCTCCTGGATCACCTTGAACGCGCTGACGATGTCGAGGCCCGCGCCGCCGTACTCCTGCGGAACCAGAATCCAGAACAAGCCTGCGTCGGCAAGCGCCTCGTACACCGGCCGGGTGATCGTGGCGGCCTCTTCGATCGAGTTCGCCTCCGTCTCGATCACTTTCGCGGCGGCGCGTGCGCGCTCGAGAAACTCCGCACCGCGGTCGATGGTCTGCACCGGTCGCTCTGCCGTAATGGTCATGTTGGGCCTTCCCGTTCCGACCTGCCGAAGCAGGGATATGACACGAGTCACACTGGCCGACCGAGGGGTGGTCCCAGAACGGGGTTACTACGTGGTCCGCTACGTGGTCTGGCGTCGCCGCGGGTCGGGGGCAGGTTTCGGTCCGGATGAGTTCACGGTGGCGAGTGATGCCGCGCGCGCGGACATACCGGTCAGACGCTGATGCCGTTGGTGAGTAGGGCGGCTAGTTCGCGGTATGCCTCTGCGTCATCGAGGCCGGTGTAAGCGCGGACGCCGCCCTGCTGGATGCGCACCATCATCGTCGCGGCCACGTCGGCGGCAAATGCCGCGTGCACGCCGCGAAAGACGCCCGCGGCGACACCGTCGGTGATCAATTCCTGCACGCGGCCTGCGGCGATGTGGGTGTTGCGTTCGTATACGTCGCGCGCTGGCGCGAATGCGTGCAGGTCGGCCATGAAGCGCTCGGACGCCACCGACAGCACCCGGCCGACGGCGGTGAGGTAGGCATCGATCCGTTCGCGGGGTCCGGTGACCTCGGCGATCTCGGCCTCGACCGCGTTCGTGGCGCGCTTGAAGAAGTGCACGGTCGCGGCCGTGACCAGTTGTTCCTTGCTGCCTGCGAGGGTGTAGAGCGTGGACTTGGAGCATTTGAGGCGAGCCGCGATCGCGTCGAGCGTCAGGTTCGCGAAACCCTCGGAAAGGAACAGTTCGACGAGGGCATCGAATAGTTCGGTACGTCGGGCGGTCGCGAACGACGAGCTGGCCTCCATACGAGTGACAGTACTGCCGGACTGCTTGCAGTACTGGCACCTCGACAGTACTGTCGCTTGCAGTTCAGTACTGCCTTACGCGTCATCTGCGAGGAGAGCCCTGTGGCCGTCGACCGACTCTTGCCCACCGACGAGGCGCGAGATCTCATCCAACTCACGCGCGACGTCGCCGATAAGGTGCTGGCGCCGATCGTCGATCACCACGAGAAGGCCGAGACGTATCCCGACGGCGTGTTCGCCACGCTGGGGGAGGCGGGGTTGCTGAGCCTGCCGTACCCGGAGGAGTGGGGCGGCGGCGGTCAGCCGTACGAGGTCTACCTGCAGGTGCTCGAGGAGATCGCTGCCCGTTGGGCCGCGGTCGCCGTGGCGGTCAGCGTGCACAGCCTCGCCTGCCACCCGCTCATGGCGTTCGGCACCGAGGAGCAGAAGCAGAAGTGGCTACCGGACATGCTGGGCGGTTACACGATCGGCGCCTACAGTCTTTCCGAGCCGCAGGCCGGATCGGACGCCGCGGCACTCGCGTGCAAGGCCATCGCGACGGATGATGGCTACCGCATCACCGGCTCAAAGGCATGGATCACCCACGGCGGCGTGGCGGACTTCTACAACCTCTTCGCCCGCACCGGTGAAGGTTCCAAGGGCATTTCGTGCTTCCTGGTCCCCAAGGACACCGAGGGCTTGAGCTTTGGCAAACCCGAGGAGAAGATGGGCCTGCACGCCGTGCCGACCACCTCCGCCCACTACGACGACGCGTTCGTCCCGACGGAACGTCGCCTCGGCGGCGAGGGGCAGGGCCTGCAGATCGCGTTCAGCGCCTTGGATTCCGGCCGCCTCGGCATCGCCGCGGTCGCCGTCGGCATCGCCCAGGCCGCGCTCGACGAGGCCGTCGCGTACGCGCAGGAGCGCACCGCGTTCGGTCGCAAGATCATCGATCATCAGGGCCTCGGCTTCCTGCTTGCCGACATGGCCGCAGCCGTCGACTCGGCACGCGCCACCTACCTCGACGCGGCCCGCCGCCGCGACGCGGGCCTGCCTTACTCCCGCAACGCCTCGGTGGCCAAGCTCGTAGCGACCGACGCCGCGATGAAGGTGACGACCGACGCCGTCCAAGTGTTCGGTGGTTACGGCTACACCCGCGATTTCCGCGTTGAGCGCTACATGCGCGAGGCGAAGATCACCCAAATCTTCGAGGGCACCAACCAAATTCAGCGCCTCGTCATCAGCCGCCACCTCGCCGGCTGACAGGTTCGCCGAGTTTTCGTACTCGGGAGCAAGTTCTGCACCCGTCTGATGGTGCTCCCGGGTGCGAATTGTGTTCGTGGGGCCAAAACTTCGCCCATTCGAACACAATTTGCACCCGTTTGATCGTCCTCATGAATGCAAAACTTCCCAACGGGGCCGAAATTTCGCACCCGCACGGAAGGTTTGCACCCGCGAAGACACCGCAAACGAGAGCGAATTGTGTTCGTGGGGACGAAACTTCGCCCATTCGAACACAATTTGCACTCGTTTGGATCAGTTGGCTAGACCCCACTCGGGCCGGGATTGTTGCACCAAAGCGCTGACCGATGGGCCGGCGTCGAGGGGAGGCCTCATGAGGCCGGCGTGGGCGCACTGATCGAGAAGGGGACCAAGGGTTCGCTCGGCTTGTTCCGTATCTCCCATGCGGGCAAGACATTCCACGACAAGTAAGCGAGCGTACAGCGCGGCTCGGGTTCGGATGGTCTCTGAAATCGAGTCGGCGAGCGACCGGGCCCGCTCGTAGGCGGCCTGATGCGCGGCGACGGTATTGGTTGCGAGAAGAGTCCGGATCTCGCCGTCTTCTACCAGCTCGAGTGTCAGTCTGGCGATACCGTCTAAGTCCGCGTCGAATCCTTCAGGTTGTCTGATAGCACCTCCGGCAGAGCCGATTCCGGTTCGGATTCGTTCGTTGTCGATGCGTGCCTGCAGGCGTTGGAGGCCGAACTTCTGGGCCAGGCGCTGTCCCTCGTCGAGGCGATGCGCGGCGGCGTCGGGTTGGTCGAGCAGAACCTTGACGCGCGCCCCGGTCGCGTAGGTCGCGAGCATGAAGTCAACGCCACCGCCCTCGGCGCCGAGGAGGAGGCTTTCATTGAGATATCGATCCGCTTCACTGATGTGGCCCTGTTCGTAGCGCACATCGCCGATAAGTGCGCTGGCCAATCGCCCGCTGTAGGCATGTTCATCGCCAACGGAGATGGCCATATTCAAGGCATCCCGGAGGCATTCCTCGGCTGCGGCGATGTCGAGTTGTTCGCGGTAGGCGATTGCCTCCATGCACGCGCCGTAGATCGCGCCGAACCGTCCGGTGGTTCGGGCGTAATACGGTTGCGCCCATCGTTGCCACCGTCGGGCATCGTCGAAGTCGAACCGGTGTATCGCGCGGAACGACGCCAGCACCGATGCCCCGCATATCACCAGCGGTCCGAGGCTGTCGGTGCGCGCGGTACACCGATCGATCGCTTCGTCGAGGCGGTCGACGCGGTCGTCGAAGAAGTCGATGCTCGACTGCACCATCGATACTTCGGCTCTCCGGTCGGCGATTTCTCCTTCTACGGTCAGGTCGTTGATCGCGTTGTCGGCGAGCGCGAGCGCATCTGCCGCGGCGCGTGGGTGGCGGAGAATCGAATGCGTCCATGCCAGGGCGATCTGGAGACCTGGTCGGCGTGCAGCGAGTTGATCCGGAAGCTTGGCGGCCAGACCGAGGAGGTCGCTCAGTTGCGACTTTTCGAGCATGGTGATCGCGTGCTGTTCGACGTTGTCCACCGCGGCGGTCGCGTCGCCCGCCGACAGATGATGCCCGACGGCGGAGCGCAGGTCGCGGTGCTGCACAAACCATTGGGCCGCGATTCGGTGCAGTTCGATAATGCGATCGGGATCGTTGCGCTCCATGCGGCGGCACAGAAGTTCCGCGAATAGGTGGTGATAGCGGAACCATTCGCCGTCCTGGTCCATCCTGGTTAGGAACAGGTCGCGACTTTCGACCTCCTCGAGCAGCGCCTGGCTGCCGGAATGGCCGGTGAGAGCTCTGGCCAAGCTTCCGCAGATTCGCTCGGTCACCGATGTCGCGGTGACGAAGTCGAGCAACTCGGGTTCGAGATTGTCGAGCACATTCTCACCCAGGTACTCGTCGATCGCGCGGGTTCGTCCGGCCATGCGTTGAATCAATGAGTGCGGATCGGGGTGGTCACGCAAGGTCAGCAAGGCCAGTTGTAATGCCGCGGCCCAACCGTCGGTGGATTCCTCGAGGGTGGCGACGTCGGCCTCACCCAGGTGGAACTCAGTGGTGTCAGCGAGGAGCTCCTGAGATTCTGCAAGATCGAATCGTAGTGCTGTGGAATCGATTTCGGTCATCTCACGCCGGAGCAACAGCTTGTTCAAGGGCAGCCCCAGCCTGTTTCGGCTGGTGACTATGAATCGCAAATGGTCGCAGCCGCGTACGAGCAGGTAGTCCAGGACAGCTCGGGTTGCCTGGTTGGTCACGCGATGCCAGTCGTCTATGACGACAACCAATTCCTGGTCGGCCAGATGTAGCCGGTTGATCAGCGTCACCAACACGTAGTGCTCGAGATCGTCGCCGTGCGTCTCTAGCTCGCGGGCCAATCCCTGTGCGATGGAGGGATATTCGAATCCGATGGCTTCCAGAAGATGTTCCAGGAACCACGCCGGCGTGTCGTCGTCATCATCGATCGTCAGCCAGACAGACGCGACGCCTTCGCGGCTGAGGGCTTCGGTCTGCTGGGCTGCAAGTGTGCTCTTGCCGAACCCGGCAGGCCCATGGATGAGTACTAGCCGCTGCCGATGGCTGCGCTCGAGTTGATCGAGTAATCGCGTCCGGGGGACGGTGGCGTTGACGTGGATCGGCGGTCGGTACTTGCCGGTGACAGTCGGAGGTAATGACACCTCCCGCGCGGTGGGGCGTCGAAGGTAGGCAGTGCCCGCGGTTCTCCGCTCATCGCCCTCACGCCCATCACCGGCGCC
This sequence comes from Aldersonia kunmingensis, assembly GCF_001646865.1. GTDB lineage: Bacteria > Actinomycetota > Actinomycetes > Mycobacteriales > Mycobacteriaceae > Aldersonia > Aldersonia kunmingensis. Next base: position 42,135 of record NZ_LRRB01000001.1, read on the forward strand.
GTTTTGCGGTTGGGAGCGAAGCGGCATGTCCGCGACGGATAACCGCAGCCGGATTCCAGCGTCCCGCAACGCCGCACCGAAAGCGGCGGCGGAGTGTGGACGTTCCTCGGGCGAGCGTGCCATTGCCTGCTCGATCAGCGTGCTGAATTCATCGGGGACGCCCCGCCCGCGCAGATCCGGCAAGGCTTCGGTGCTGATGCGCAGGAGTTGCGCGACCACGGCTTCGCCTTGTCGCCGTGCGAACGCGGCCTCCCCGTTGAGCGCGGTGAACAGGGTCGCACCCAGCCCGTAAACATCCGAAGCGACGGAGGCGGGACGGCCTTCGACGAGTTCGGGCGCGATGTACGCCGGCGAGCCGACGATCAGCCCGTGTGCCTCGTGCAGGTCGCCGGAAACCCGGGCGATCCCGAAGTCGGTGAGTTGTGGTGCACCGTATTCGGTGATGAGGATGTTCGCGGGTTTTACATCCCTGTGAAGCACGCCTGCCTGGTGCGCGGTCTCGAGTGCGCCGGACATCATGATGCCGAGATCGAGCACTTCGGACACGGGCAGGGCGCCGGTGCTCTGGATCCGCGCCTCGAGTGAGTCCTCGGGGTGGAACGGCATCACGATGTATGGGCGGCCGGTGAACGTCACCCCGGCCTGCAGCACATGCATGATGTTCGGATGGCCGGACAGTCGTCCCATGGCCTGCTGCTCGCGAAGAAAGCGTGTTCGCTCGAGTTCGCCTGGGTCCTCGGTCAGCACCTTGATCGCGACCACGCGATCGAGCATGGGCTGGCGGCAGCGATAGATCGTGCCGAAGCCGCCACTGCCGACAACTACCGGATCGTCGAAGCCCTCGGCGCCAAGCTCGGCGACGATTCCAGAAGCCAGGCCGTCTTGTGTCGGCTCCGGCTGAGCGGAAGAACCCTCGGACATCAGGCCACCTTTGTCCTGGGAATTATCTCAGAGATGTGATGCCCCGCGGTGGGCCGTCGATAACGGTGCGCACGGATTAATTGTGACCCAGATCAACACTGTCCCCCAAAGTGGACTAGGTCACGCCACCTCCGGTTCCTAGCGTTCAACCAGCGCGAACATGCGTGTTCGAACGAACCACGCCCGGCGCGGGCGGAACGGAGCAGTGATGAGCGAAGACCTGATCGCGGTCGGAACCGGTGTCAATCTCTTCTCGGCAGGTGAGGTGCGAGGGGTCGCCCGTTGGTTCAACGACACATCCGACGTGCTGTCGATCGACGATGACGATCTCGAGGAGACCATCGCGTTCGTCAGCAAAGGCGGAATGACGTTCCTTTCGCCGATCCTGCCCGACCTGCGCGCGATCGTCTGCACGGCCGGCAGCCGGGAATCGCACCTGGCAATCCTGTCTCGCGAATCCGACGTGCCGTGTGTGCTCGCCGCCGAGTTGACCGGATCGGTCTCCGACGGCGACACCGTCGTCCTTCACCTGTCCGACGCCGAGACGGCGCGGGTTGCGGTCGCGGCCACGGGGGCGGTGTCGGCATGACGGCCCAGCTCTCCGCGCCCGCAAATCTGACGGCGCTCTACACCGATCCGGACTACGAACCCACCCTCGACGAGTGGAACTGGCTGGTGCATGTCGCCGGCGCAGCCTACAAATCCGAACTCTCCGCCCGCACGGTGTTCGAGTCGGAACTGTTCGGGATGAACACCTACATCCTGATGTCGATGATGGAGGATTACCTGCGCGTTCCCGAGCGCATTCGCACCATTCGGAAGCACGCGACGCCGACCGAGCTCGTGCGCAAGGCTCTGCCCATCGGCAACAAGCGCAGCTTCATCAACCTTGCGGCGACGCCGCTGCACTACCTCACCGGCCGCGAGCTGTTCGTCGATCTCGGTGAGAACGAGTTGTCCGAGGGCCTCGAGGATCAGCTCGAGGTGCTGAGGTTCTGGCGTGAGGCGACGATCGCGATGCGAACAGACAACGTGCTGTTCAACATGGATGCCGAGCCCGCCAATAGTTCCCACGTCGCCGGAAGCGACCTGCTGAATGAGATTCGGGCGCACCTCGTCCCCGCCGACGACAGTGTCAAGGCTGGGATCCGGAAGTTCGGTGCACGGCTGACGGCGTACGCGTTCCTGGAGAACTGCGACGCGCGTACGGCGGTGTGCGACACCGGCCCTTACCAGCTCGAGGACGGGACCTTCCTCGCCCTGCGCGAAACGTGCGCGGACGGTGACGGCGACTTCCCGTGGGTCGACGGCATCCGAGAGACCCTGCCCTACCACCACTTCGTCATCGCCCACCGGCTGCCGGCCACCGTGAAGATGGACAACAACGTTTGGGGCACAGCCTGGTTCACCCCGAGCGACTATCAGGCCGACATCATCGAGACCCGCGTCTTCTGTACCGACGGTGGAGATCTGCGCCCGCTTGATTCCGACGAGGTCGCCGAGGCGACCAACGCAATTCGCAAAGCGCACCGCGCGCTGTACCAGCGCCTGGTCGAGACCGAACCCGAGCAGCGCAACCTGTACGCGACCCAGATGTACGCGTGGAAGCTCAAAGCATGGGCACGCCTCGCCGGCTGCTATGACGAAATCGATTGGGCCATCACACCGCGCATCGCGGAATCCTTCGAGAAATTCAGCGACCCCGATCTCGCGCTCCAACTGATCGGCGGCGTTTTCGTTCCCCAAGATCGCGACGGATGCTTCCGTCCGCTGGGAGGCTAGACATGTCCATTCTTGGAAAAGGGTTGCCGTCCTACGCGTTTGCGCCAGTGACGGGAACGGTTCGGCACTTCCGCTCACCCGACGATGTCATCGACTCCCTCGACACCGACCTCGAATCGACGATCGCGCTCGTGGCCTCCGGAGGGACAACCTTCCTTTCGCCCATTCTGGGTCGGCTGGGCGGGATCGTCTGCCTGGATGGAACCCTCCGGTCCCACCTCGCGATTGTCTCGCGTGAATTCGAGGTTCCCTGCCTGGTCGGCACCGAATTGGCCGAGGACATCGACGACGGAACCGAGATCACCCTCCGCGTCGAGGCCTCGACCGGGATCGTCTCGTCGCCCGAAGAGGCAGCTGAACTGCCTGCATCGGCGGATGTGAGCGCAGCGTGGTGGGACTACATCGGGCGAGTCGGAGACGAGATCGCGGTCAAGGACTTCGATGTAAAGGTCTCGGCCGAGGCGCTCGAGGCGTTGATCGCCGAGGAACTCACCGACGACCGTCTCGACGAGCTCGTCCAGCACATGGGCCGGGCGATGAAGCCGGAACTGACGCGCCGCTCCGGCTTCACGTCCGAGTTGTTCCCGATGCTGCCGTACATGTCGTTGTCGGTCATCGAGGACTTCTACACCTATGCCGATCGGGTACGGGCGATCGATGCTGTCGTTCCGGCCGAGGCGCTGGGGCGGATGCTGCGGGAAGGGCCGAACAAGATCAGCCCGCTGTGGATCTGGATGATCGGTTACCACTACCTGTGCGGGCGCGAATGCCTGATCAATATGGGTGAGATCGCGCCGGGCGACCACCGTGAGGACATCCGCACCGTCGTGGACTTCTGGCGGCGGCTCACCCTGGCGCACCGCGGCGACGGCACACTCGACTACAAGGACGCCGGCTTCACGAACCGTTACCTGCCGACCGAGACCGTCGACGCGTTGTCCAGTGCATCAATCGCTCTCGACAAGGATGCGGCGAAGAATCTCAAGCGGCTCAATGCCACCGTGTCGGGCTACTCGTTCCTCTACTTCTGCGACTCCCGGGTCGGGATCTGCGACTCGGGTCCCTATTCGCGACAGTCGGGGACGGGCAACCGGCAGACGATAGTGCGCGACTATCTGTCCCTCGGGCCCAGTTCGTGGGCATATCCATGGGCAGCCGATCTCGAGCCGCCGTTCACGGGACTCACGATGGTCCTGACCTTCGACCGGTCGAAGTTCACGGAGTTCGAGATCAACGACTGGGGAACGACATTCACCGAGCCGGACCAACTTCTCGCTGCCGTGGACGAGGCCGCGGTATACGGCTACCTTGCCGACGGCACACGCAAGCTCATCGCGCCGGAGCAATGGTCGGCGGTCGCAGCGGAGCTGAGTCGGTCTCACATGAAGCTGTACCAACGATTCGCGGCGATGGACCGGAGCGAGCGAATCATGGCCGCGACGACCATGTACACCTCGGGGCTTCGGCCGTTCGCTGCCTATGCCGGCGCGACGGATCGCGTCGACTGGTCGATGTCCCCGAAAACCCTTGCGCTCTATCCCGATCCGTTCAATGACGACGACAAGGCCGCCGCGATATTCGGTGGTGCGCTGGTGGCGAATGAGCTGCCCGGATCGTTCTCGCCCATTCGCTGAGCCTGCGTGAAAGGAGGCGCTGACATGCGCCAAGCAATGCAGAAACTTTTGAACGCCGACGAACTGCTGAGTCATCAGACACCGGAGACGTTCGCGACGATCAGTCAGGCCGATACGTCCTGGACCGAAAAGCTGTGGGCATCGCTGTTCGCTCGCGACGGATCGATTCAGGTCGACATCGGTCTCGGCAAGTACCACAACCGCAACGTGATAGATATGTTCGCCGGGGTTTCGCGGGGGAAGGAGCAGTTGACCGTCCGCGCGAGCCGGCAGCTCGATCTCGACACCGAGCGCGTCGGTGTCGGCCCGCTCGACTACGAGATCATCGAGCCGCTCCGCAAAGTCCGCTGGGTCCTTCAGGAAAACGATGTGGTACCTCTGCGTTTCGACCTCACCATCACCGGCGTGCTGCCGCCGTTTCTCGAACAGAAGGATGCGCAACGCGAGCCGCACGGTTTCCGCGTGCAATCCGATCTCCTCCGGTACCACCAGGCGTCGACCATCAGCGGTGAAATCTGGCTTGACGGCGAGCGGATCGAGGTTCGCGACGAGGAATGGTTCGGCTTCCGCGACCATTCCTGGGGTGTGCGCATGGATGTCGGTGAGGTCGCGCCGGACGTCTACAAGCCGCAGCGGCTCGATGGCGACTTCATTCTCACCTGGAGCCCAATGTGGTTGCAGCGCCCGGACGGAACGAGCTACGAGATTCACCACTACCTGCAGTCGGTGGACGGTGAAGTGACCTACTTCTCGGGCTTCGAGAACCTTCCCGACGGCACCCAACGCCCATTACTGGGGATGCGGGACGAGCTGAAGTACGACCCGGTCAACCGGCGTCTGCTCGGTGGAAAGCTGACCTTCGACGCGGGCTGGGGAGAGACCCGGACGATCGAGATCGAACCGGTCAGCGACACCGGGTTCCATCTCGGCACCGGTCTGTACTTCGGATTCAAGGGCCATCGGCACGGGCAGTGGCACGGGCCCTCGCATCTCGATGGCGAGCGGTATTCCGATGTGGCGGAACCGAATACGGCGCGCGAGGTCCACCAGTTGCGTGACTGCGTGATTCGCGTTCGCGAGGGCGATGCAGTTGGCTACGGCATCTTCGAGTCGATGGTGATCGGCGATCATCCCCGCTACGGATTGTCGAAGGAATCGTCCTTCCTCTGACCGGAGTGTGAAATGGGACCGCGGACAACATTTGTCCGCGGTCCCATTGCTGTGTGGCTAGATGCGTTGTGCCCGAGCGAGCAACGCCAGCTCCATCCGGGATTGGCAGCCGGTGATCGTGAGGATTCGGGTGACGTACTTCTTCACGCTGTCCTCGGCGAGGGAGAGGATCTCCGCGATCTGAGCGTTCGACAATCCGTCGGCGACCAACGCAACGACCTGTCGTTGGCGTGCGGAGAGCTTGGTCAACGCCGCCTGCGGCCTCGATGCGGGAAGCCCACGGACCATCGCCGACATCTGCCGGCTGAGCAACCGCAGCGTGGCAGCCTCGGCAGTGCCGATCTTGCCGGGTTCCGGGTCGAACATCCCGAGCAGCGCGGTGTGGCCCGCACTCAATTCGAGGCGTATCGCGGCAGCGGTCTCCATGTGCCACGTGGAGTGGAGAAAGTAGCGGATGTACGCATCGGCCGTGGGGGGCAACCGGCCCATGGATTGGAGCTCGTCCAGCGTTGACACACCGCTCGCGACGAGCTGACGCATAGCGACCGGGGTGCCGAAGATGTCGTAGCGCGCCCACCGATCCTGGTACTCGGGCAGCATCTTGGCGGTCTTGCCGGCCGTCAGCGGCGCGGAGTCCTCGAACACCGTATGGAACGTCGGACCGGCGAAGAAGGACACATGCCGCAGCGCGAAATGCTCGCTGATCGCGTCGACGGCTCGTTCCTTGAAATCTGGAAGGCACGCGGCGTCGACGCACTGTTCGAGGATGTCGAAGGCGCGCTCGTAGTCGGCCTTGTCGAGGCCGGCGTTGCGTGGGGCTCGGGTTCGAGACGAAGACCTTGCGGTTCCGGAGTTCTCGGAAGTGTCCCCCAACGTGGACTGGGTCACATCACCGACAGTAACTAGCTTTAGCTCACATCGCAAAGAAGCCGGACATAAAAGGCCTGGTAAAGGCTTATTTCTCTGGCGTGGGCGGCGTGCGCCGCTCCCGAAATCGAGTGAGGTGACATGTCCGACTCCGTTACATCCCCGAAGTGGGGAACGACCGAGATGCTGCCCCTGCCGGGCCGATTCAACACGGCCGTGCGGTCGGTGGCCGCGCAGCGGTTCGCCGCGGCAGGCGAGCAGTGGAAGAGCGTCGTATTCGATCGCGAGTTCGATCTCTTCGCCGTCGAGGACGCGCGGGCCATCGAACAGGCTGCGCTCGACTCCGGCTACCGGTTCGAATATTCGGCGACGGTCTCGCTCGAATCCGAGCCGGACAAGTACAAGCGCGCCGACCGCGAGGCGCAGGCGTTCGCTGAGGAACTGGACTCGGACGGTCGCCGTCGTGCGGGTGTCGGCGACAACGTCATCAGAAAGTCCGAAACGGTCATCGGACCGGTCGCCCTCATCTCCACCATCGAGCACGTCATGGACTTCCTCACCGAGGGAATCCCACCGGGCACCATCGCCGTGATCGACGACTCCGGCGGCACCCTGACGGCACCGATCATCGAGGGATTTGCCGGCGTCATCTGCCTCGGCGGCACCGTGCGATCGCACCTGGGCATCCTCGCCCGTGAGTACGACGTCCCCACGCTGATGAACTGCCGGATCGACGGGCTCCAGAACGGCGCCCTGGTCGAGATCGAGGTCACCGCGGCGCCGCCGGCGGCAGACGCATACGAGACGGGCGACACCGGGCATGCCCGGATCTGGCTGATCGAGAACGAGGGCTGAGACCAATGGCGAACCTGAACTACCGCACCCTGCTGGACACCAACAATTACCTGCGGAACCTGTCCGACACCACGTACTGGCTGTGCATAACGCGCACCGTGCAGGAGTCGAAGCTGTTCCCGATGAACCCGTACATGCTGGTGAGCTACCTCAACAGCTTCTACCGGCTGCCCACGTTGTTGCGCGAGATCGATGCGGCGACCCCGGCCGAGGAACTTGGCGACCGGGCCCGCGAGGTCAGCCTGAAGGTGGACACCGTGAACGCGGCGTGGGGTATGCCCGCGTTCTACCTCATCGGCCGCGAGATGCTGATGAATTGGGGCCTGCTGCGGCCGACCGACGCGGTCGACGACGTCGTTGATGTGCTCGACTTCTCCAAGCGTTTCAATCTGGCGTACCACCGCAACGACGGGCACCTGACGAACAAGGAATTCGGCGACCGCAGCCAGTTCCTGCCCGAACGAACCCTGCAGGTTTTCGAGTCGGACCTGCACGGCGTGGTTCCCGGTGACCGGTTGCATACTGCCGCAACCAAACTGGTTGCCCAGCTGTCCCAGTACGCGTTCCTCGCACACTGCGAGTGCCGGATCGGCCTGCACAACAGCGGCCCCTACAACTTCGGTGCCAACCGCCAGATGATAATGCGGGACTTCTTCGACCTCACCGAGGGCGACTACCCGTGGCTCGACGGCATCGCGACCCAGTTGCCGTTCAACAACCTCACGATCCCAATCGTGTTCAAGGGCACCAACTTCCATCTCATGGACGACTGGGCGTCGTTCGAGGCCGAGCCCGGATACAACGCCGCCAACATCGAAGCAGTCGGCATGTACACCTCCGACGCGCTGACCGACGGCTACATCCCGGTCGGCATGGAGAACGCCGAGGTCCTCGCCGACACCATGGAGCAATACCGGGAGATCCTCAACGAGGCGACGACCGACCTGTGGAAGCGGATCGCGAACTGGTCGCGCGAGCAGATGATCGACGCAGGCGCCCTGGTGTACTCCTCGGTCGCCAAGGACTTCGCGCATCTCGCGGGAACCTACCGCCAGGACGACTGGTTCCAGGTCGACGAGCGAGTGCAGCGGTTCAAGCCACTGCTCAACGACGAATACGGCCGCGACAATCTCGGCGAGATGGTCGGTCTGCTCGGTCTACCGCATCAGGCGAGCAACGAATACAGCATGGCCCGCTACTCGAGCGTGAACCGCAACATGCTCACCGGCATTCCGTACTCGGTGCTTACCGACGACGACTATGCCGCGACCGCGGGCAATCAGTTTGCCGGCTCATCGAGCCTGCCCGGGAAGACCGGCCTGTGGACCACCAGCGCAGGGCGGATCGATATCGACGAATACAACCAGCGCGCACAGGGATTCACCCCCGCCGTACTCGAGGGAGGCAACCGCTACCTCGACGAGGAATGGGTGAAGTGGAACCACGGCACTGCCCAGGCGGACGAGCTGTACCGACTCGCACAGCGCGGTTCGCGCAACCTCGACGGCCGCGGTTCCGGACTGCGTCGAGCCGATCTGCCGTCTGCCGAAAGCAAGGGCAACGACGATGCAGATCGGTGACCTGATCCGCCGCGCGGGGCGCCAATTCGGTTCAGCCCCCGCACTTGTCGACGGTGACCGGGTGGTGAGCTTCGCCGAATTCGACGAACTCACCGACCGGCTCGGCCACGCGCTGCTGGCGCGTGGCCTCGCCGCCGGCGATCGAGTCGCGGTCCTCATGCCCAACGGCATCGACGGGGTCGTCGTGTACTACGCGCTGGCAAAAGCTGGCCTGGTCCGGGTTCCGCTGAACGTCCGCGAGACCGCCCATGAGCACGCCTACAAGATCGACGACTCGCAGGCGCGAGCGCTGGTCTACGCGGGGGAGCCGCCCGCGCAGGTCGAGGTGATGATCACCGCGGACGAGTTGCCCGGCCTTATCGCCGGCGCACCCGACGGGCCGTGCGACGTTCGCCGGGACCCGGATGCGCCGTTGCGCCTCGCGTACACCGGTGGCACCACCGGCAAGCCCAAGGCGGTTGTCCTCACCACCCGCAGCGAGCTCGCCGAGGTGGACAACTTCCTGGTCGATCTGCTGCCCAACCTGCGGCCGGATTCGGTGATGTTGCACGCTGCGCCGATCACCCACGGCAGTGGAGCGTTCTTCCTTCCGCACCTGGTCAAGGGCGCGCCGAACGTCATCGTGTCGAAGTTCTCGCCGGCCGCGTTTCTCGAAGCCGCACAGAAGCACAGGGCCACATCGACATTCATGGTGCCAACGATGATCGCCATGTTGCTCGAGGATCCCGCGACCGCATCGGCGGACCTTGCGCTCGAGCGGCTCTGCTACGGCGGCGCACCGATCGCGACCACCGTCTTGCAGCGCGGAATCGATATTCTCGGTCCGGTCTTCGCCCAGTTGTACGGCCAGGCCGAGGCGCCGCTTGCGATCACGTGCCTGCAGCCGTGGGAGCACACCCCGGAACGACTCACCTCGGCCGGCAAGCCCTACACCTTCGTCGAGGTGCAGGTCCGAGACATCGATGGCACAGTGCTCGGATCCGGGGGAGTGGGCGAGGTGCTGACCCGCGGCCCGCACACGATGGATCGGTACTGGCGTCGACCCGAGGCCACCGCCGAGACGATCGAGCCGGACGGCTGGCTGCACACCGGTGACATCGGCCGGTGGGACGACGACGGATACCTGCACCTGCTCGACCGCAGGCACGACGTCATCATCTCGGGCGGTTTCAACGTCTACCCGCGTGAGGTCGAGGACGCGCTCCTGACCCATCCCGCCGTCGTCGAGGCCGCCGTCGTGGGCCTGCCGGACGACAAGTGGGGCGAACGCGTCGCCGCCGCCGTCGTCACCCGCTTCGACGCAGCGCCCGACGAAATCCTCGATTTCTGCTCCGATCGCCTGGCCGGCTTCAAAAGGCCACGGTCGCTGGAGATTTGGCCGAACATCCCCACCAGTCCGGTCGGGAAGTCCCTGCGCCGCGAAGTACGTGACCGCATGGTCGCGGCGCGGGCGTGACCCCGACACCGAAAGGACCCATCATGCTCGACACCTACGAACTCACCGTTCACACGCTGACTCTGCGCCAGCTCGGATCCGCGGAACAGCTCGCCGACATCAACGCGCTCCCGGTCGCCGACGTCGAGGAGGCCCTGGAAAAGGCGGCAGCCAATGGCGCGGTGGTGAACGCCCGCGGGAACTTCATGATCAGCCCCGACGGCCGCAAGTTCCTCGAGGACGTCTACACGCGAGCGTTCGATCCCATTCGCTCGAATCCCGCGATCACCGCGGCGATGGACGCGTTCGAGACCGGTGTGAACAAGCAGGTACTCGCGTTGACGACCGATTGGCAGACCATCGAGGTCGACGGCGCCCGCGTGAGCAACGACCATGCCGACGCCGACTATGACGCCAAGATCGTCGAGAAGCTCGGCCGCGTGCACGAGAAGACGCAGAAGGTGTTGCGTCCGTTGGCCGAGGAGGACCAGTTGGTCGATCGGTTCCTCGACCGCATCGGTGCCGCACTGGTCCGTGCCGAGGGCGGCGACACCGACTACGTCAGCGGCGTCCGCGTCGACTCCGTCCACACCGTGTGGTTCCAGATGCACGAGCACATCCTCCGCCTCACCGGACGGGAGCGTCCCGAATGAGCACCGCTACCGGATTCCGCTGGCTCGTCATCCCCGACGAGAACACGGCCGAGCCGAGCCGCGACCTCGTTGGCGGCAAGGCGTGGAGCCTGTGGCGCATGCGGTCGCTCGGCCTGCGGGTGCCGCCGGCCTTCGTCGTCACCACCGATGCCTGCGCGGCCTACTTTGCCAACGGCGGTCTGCCCGAAGGTCTGGCCGACGAACTGGAGACCGGAATCCGTTTGCTGGAGAGCCAACTCGGTCGCACCTTCGGCGGGACCCGACGGCCCCTGCTCGTATCGGTACGATCCGGAGCAGCGATAAGCATGCCCGGCATGATGGACACCATCCTCGACCTCGGCTGTAACGACGAGGTCGAAACGGCGCTGGCGGCCGAGAGCGGGGACCCCGAGTTTGCCGCCGAGGTGCACCGCCGATTCACCGGCTTCTACGGCCGCCTCGTGCTGGGTTGCACCGAGGATCTCGAGGATCTGCCCGATACCGCATCGGTCCGGGCCGCGATTTCGGCCGATACCGGGGACAGCGTCCCCGCCGATCCGTGGGCGCAGCTGCGTTCCGCTGTCGCCGCGGTTTTCCAGTCGAGTCGGTCCCGGCGGGCCATTGCCTACCGCAAGCACTACGGGATCCCCGAGGATCTGGGGACGGCGGTCACGATTCAGGCGATGGTGTTCGGCAACCTCGACGATGACTCCGGCACCGGGGTGCTGTTCACCCGCAACCCGGTCGACGGTACTCGCGAGCCCTACGGTGAGTACCTGCAGCGCGGGCAGGGCGAGGACGTTGTGTCGGGCCGGGTCACACCGAAACCGTTGTCCGACTTGGAAAGTCGCTGGCCCTCCGTACATGCGGAACTACTCGCAGCGGCCGAGTGCCTCGACCGCGAGGGCCGTGACGCACAGGATATCGAGTTCACCGTGCAGAGCGGCGAGTTGTTCCTGCTGCAGTCCCGCGCGGCGAAGCGCACCGCCCGCGCCGCGGTGCGTATCGCAGTCGAACTTGTCGATGAAGGCGTCCTCCAACCCGACGAGGCACTGAGCCGGGTCACCGCCGAGCAGATCCGGACCTTGCTTCGGCCGGAGATTGCCGCCGGTGCTGCCGACGGCGCGGAGGTTCTCGTGTCCGGCGTTGCCGCCAGCCCGGGTGTTGCCACCGGAGTCGTAGTTGACACTCCCGAAGCGGCACAGGCGAATCCGGGATGCATTCTGGTCCGCAAGTCCACCAGTCCGGACGACGTGCACGGCATGATTGCCGCCGCCGCAGTCGTCACCGAGCAGGGTGGCGCCACCTCACATGCGGCCGTAGTCAGCCGGGCACTCGACACTCCCTGCATCGTCGGTTGCGGCAGTGGCACCGTCGAGAGTCTGGTCGGTCGCGTCGTCACCGTCGATGCGACCACCGGCAACGTCTACGCCGGGGAACTGCCGACCTCGGCCGTCGACGAGAGCGAGGACGAGGACCTGCGCCGCCTCACCGAATGGGCCGAGTGCCGCGCACCGCTCCAGGTGGGGACCGCCATTGCCATCGAACCGATCTTCGACGCGGACACCGGCTCCGCGGGGGATCTCGGTGAACAACTGCCCGAGATCCCACGCGGTACCAAAACCGTTCGTGGCGCGGTGTTCTGCGCCCCGGACGGCGTGCGTGCCGCGCTCGACGCGGGCGTCGAAGCCATCGTCGCCAGCCACCGGTTGCCGGTGTTGCTTGCCGCCATCGCACACCAGAGGAGAAGCGCATGACGACGTCGGAGCGGGTGACCCATCGCGAGGTGCGGGAAATTCTGCGCACCTTCCAGGAGTCCGGGTGGGCCTCGATGACCCTCGAACTCGACGGGATGCGCGTCACGGTGGGCAAGGACGGGCCTCCGGCAGCGGCAGGCCAACCGGCCCTTGTGGCCTCGGCGCCTGCGCCTGCGCCACCTGCGCCCGCTGCACCAAAGGCAGTGGCTGCACCGGAGGCTCCTCAGGCGCCCGCACCGGAACCGGTCAAGGCCGAGGCTACGGTTCCGGCGGCTCCGGCCGGCGTCGTCGACACCGCCGGCGCCATCGAAGTGAAAAGTCCCACCATCGGGGCGTTCTGGGTGGCACCAAGCCCGGGCGAGCCGCCGTTCGTACAGGTCGGACAGACCGTCGAAGCGGGCCAGCAGCTGGCGATCGTCGAGGTCATGAAGCTGATGAGTCCCGTGCTCGCACCGCAGGCGGGTGAGATCGTGCAGATCTGCGCCGCGAATGCCGGCCTGGTCGAATTCGATCAGTTGCTGTTCCTGATCAGGCCGACCGATGGCTAGCCCGTCGACCCTGACCGTCGAGGCGCCACGTCGGACGCCACTGCGACGAGTGCTCATCGCGAACCGCGGGGAGATCGCCGTGCGAGTGATCAAAGCGTGCCGCGTCCTCGGCATTGAAACGGTCGCGGTGACGTCGATCGTCGACCGGGACGGACTCGCGGCTCGGCTGGCCGATCGCGCCCTGTGCATCGGCCCGGCGCCAGCGGGGCAGAGCTATCTGTCGATCCCGGCAGTGATCAGCGCCGCCCTCGGCGCCGGCTGCGATGCGGTGCATCCGGGTTACGGGTTCCTTTCGGAGAACCCGGAATTCGCCGCCACCTGCGTGGACGAGGGACTGATCTTCGTCGGGCCGCGCCCGGATGCGGTCGCGCAGGCCGGCGACAAGGCCCGCGCTCGTGAGCTCGCCCGCTCGGCAGGCATCCCGGTGCTGTCGGGCTCGCCGATTCTCGAATCGGTCGACGCGGCGGTCGCCGCGGCGAACGAACTTGGCTACCCGGTCCTGGTCAAGGCCGCCGCCGGCGGCGGCGGTCGGGGCATGTCGGTGATCGAGAACGAGGCCGAACTGCGGGCGCGCTGGTCCCCGGCCGCGGCCGAGGCACAGTCCGCCTTCGGTGACGGACGGCTCTACGTCGAACGGTTCATCCGCAGCGCCAGGCACATCGAGGTTCAGGTGCTCGGCGACAAATACGGCTCGGTCATCCACCTCGGAGAGCGGGACTGCACCCTGCAACGGCGGCACCAGAAGGTGGTGGAGGAGTCTCCGGCTCCCAACCTGCCCGAGGAAATTCGCCAGCACATCCGCCGCAGCGGCGTTGCGTTCGCCGAGGCTCTCGGCCTCGACAGCGCCGGGACCGTCGAATTCATCTACGACGCAGACACTCACGAGTTCGCGTTTCTCGAGTTCAACGCCCGAATCCAGGTGGAGCACCCGGTGACCGAGATGGTGACCGGTGTGGACCTCGTCGTCGAGCAACTGCGTTCGGCGGCCGGTGAACCGCTTCGGCTCACCCAGGACGACATCGAACTGAGCGGGCACGCCATCGAGGTTCGGATCACCACCGAAGACCCGGCGCGCGGCTTCCTTCCGAATCCGGGAACGGTGGAGACCTGGGATCCCCCAGAGGGCGAAGGGATCCGTGTGGACAGCCACTGCGAACCCGGATACGTCGTCACCCCGTATTACGACTCCCTGCTGGCCAAGATCGTGGCGCACGGTCCCGACCGTGACGTCGCAGCGGATCGCATGGCCGCAGCGCTTAGCCGACTGGGGGTTACCGGAGTACCCACCACCGCCGATTTCGCCCGAGTTGCGTTGGACCATCCGGATTTCCGGGCCGGCACAGTCACGACCGACTGGATTGCCGCCCGGGGGCTCCCCGATTACCTGGAGAAGATCTCATGAGTTTCCTCGACAGCGCTCCCCGCAATCCCGACGGCAGTCGGCGCAAGATCGACATCGTCGACCAGACACTGCGAGACGGCCCCCAGAGCTGGTGGGGGATGCGGCTGCGCAAGGACATGGGCCTGCCTATGGCCGGCGAGCTGGACCGCACCGGCTTCCACACGATCGACCTAGCGGGCAGCTCGATCTTCGAGGTGCTTGTGCGGCACTGCAAGGAAGATCCGTGGGATCAGCTGATCTCGCTGTCGAAGGCGATGCCGGATACGACGGTCCGGGCGGGAACCCGCAGCAACGGCATCGTGACGTTCGGTCTCACTGCCGACAGTGTGATGGACCTGTGGGTGCAGCGACTGTGCGCACACGGCATCGGCAGTTTCTGGATCTACGACGGCCTGTTCAACATCGACAAGATCGGCCGCCTGGTCAAGACCGTGCAGGCCGAGGGCGCAAAAGCCTTGCCCTGCATCCTCTATGCGGACACGCCCTACCACACCGACGAGTACTACGCGGACCGTACCCGCGAGCTCGTCGGGCTGGGCGCGGACGGAATCGAACTCGAGGACGCGGCGGGCCTGTTGACCCCCGAGCGCACCCGCTCGCTCATCGCGGCGATCAAGGGTGCGGCCGGAGACCTGCCCGTGGAGGTGCATTTCCACAGCAACAACGCGCTCGCGCCGATGAACTACCTCGAAGCCGTGTTCGCGGGTGCGGATCGCGTGCACAGCGCGAGCCGCCCGCTTGCCGCCGGTGTTTCGCTGCCCTCGACAGAGAACACGGTGGCGAACCTGCGCTACGCGGGATTCGATGTGGACATTGACGACTCCCGCTTCGCCGCGGTCGAGGAGCACCTGCTCCGCGTCGCCGAGTACGACAACCTGCCCGTCGGCCAGCCGGCCGAGTTTTCCCTGTTCCAGTATCGCCACCAACTTCCCGGAGGGATGGCCGGCACGTTCAAGGCGCAGCTGAAGGACCGCGGAATGGAAGACCGTTTCGAGGAGGTCCTGGACGAAATGTCGCGGGTGCGAGAGGAACTCGGCTACCCGGTCATGGCCACGCCGTTCTCCCAGCTGGTCGGTACGCAGGCGGTGCTGAATGTCGTGACGGGATCGCGGTATTCGGTGGTGCCGGACGAGGTGATGATCTACTCGAACGGCTTCTACGGCACACCCGTCGCGCCGATGGATCCGAACGTGCTCGACACCATCATGAGCTCGCCGAAGGCGAAGAGCTACGAGAACTGGGAGCCGCCGCAGCCGAGCCTGGACGAACTGCGGAAGAAGTTCGGTGAGTCGATCAGCGACGACGAGTTGCTGCTGCGGCTGCTGGTGCCCGAGAACGATATCGACGTCATGCGTGCGACCCCGCAGCGCAACCGCGACTTCGCCCCGACTAGCACGCAGATGCGCTACATCCGGGAACTGGTCGAGACATCCGTGGGCGCCTACCTGCACATCGAGGCGGACGACTTCTCGCTGACGCTCGAAGGCGAGCACTGATGAGCGAGCTGGGGGTCGGGCGGCCGACCAAACGGCGGGCCGGGTCCGCAGTCGGCGGACTGCCCGTCGCCGATTCCCGGCCGGTTCTCGACGGTGACGCGGTGCTCGGTTCGCGCTGCACGCTGTGCCGATACGCCAGCGCGCAACGGAATCTGCCGTGGTGCCCCGTGTGCTATGGCGAACTCGAGCCCGCCCGCTTCCCTCGCACCGGCAGGACCTGGTCGTCGACCGTGGTCGCGATTCCCGTTGGTACGCGCAAGCCACCGTTCGGGCTGGCGTACGTCGACCTCGACGATGGCCCCAGAGTTCTTGTCCACCTCGACAAACCAGCGGTACTCGAACTCGGTGCACGAGTGCAGATCAGCGGGACGGACGACGGTGACCTCGTCGCCGGCGCGGAGGTGCAGCGATGAAACAGGCGATGTTGTGGGGAGTCGGAACCTCGTCGTACGGCCGATTCCCCGACCAGCGGGTGGAATCACTTGCATGGACAGCGGTGGCCGAGGCGGTCCGCGACGCCGGTATTCAGCCCGACGAAATCGACGCAATCATCGTTGGATCGGTGTTCGGGCCGCCCGGCGTTGCCACGAGAATTCAACGCGGCCTTGGTATTCCCTCCGTGCCGATGTGGACTGTCGAGAATGCCTGCGCGAGCGGAACGGCGGCCTATCACGAGGCCGTCGAGGCGGTGCGGTACGGCCGGTTCAAGTGTGTGCTGGTGCTCGGCGTCGATCAGATGTCCACGCTGTTCTCCGGAGCCATCGTGCCCGAGGCAACCGATCCCGAAGGAGCAGCATCACTTCCGCTGCCGGGATTGTATGCGCTCCAGGCGCAGCGCTATATCGGAGAGTTTGGTGTGAGCCCAGAACAGCTCGCCGCGATCGCGGTGAAGAACAAGAGCAACGGGATGGACAATCCCCGCGCCCAGCTGCGGGACACGGTGCCGACGGTCCAGGAGGTGCTCGACTCGCGCATGATCACCGAACCCCTGACCTTCCTGCAGTGCTGCCCGACAAGTGACGGTGCCGGCGCCGCGATCGTTGGCGGCGACCGCGGCAATCGGAACGATCTGCGAATCGAGGCGTCCGCCTTGGTTTCCGGTGCGCTGTGGGATCAGCGCAGCGAGGAGGTGTGGGGATTCGCCAGCGTCGCCCGAGCCGCCGAGAAAGCGTTCGAACAGGCCGGCCGCACCCCGCAGGAAATCGACGTCCTCGAGGTGCACGACGCTTTCACCATCGGCGAAATCGTGACGCTCGAGGCACTCGGCATCGCGCCGCGCGGCAAGGGCGCCGAACTCGCGCCCTCGGGACACACCACCCGCGACGGCGTCCAGCCGGTCAACCCGAGCGGCGGACTGCTCTCCCGCGGCCATCCGCTCGGCGCGACCGGTATGGCCCAGCTCGCGGAGATCGCCTGGCAGCTGCGTGGACAAGCGGGCCCGCGGCAGGTCGCTCGGCACCGCGTCGGGCTCGTGGAGACGATGGGCGGGGGAGCGGCAGGTATGGACGGCAACGCCTGCGTTGTCACGATCCTGTCGACACAGTCGTGACCGCCACCTACGCGGGGCTTCTCGGGTTCCGGGATATCGGTGGTCTCCGCACCCAGGGCGGTGGGCGAGTTCGGCGAGGAGTGCTCTTCCGCAGCGGAACGCCACAGTTCCTCGACGGCGACGCGGCACGAATACTGCTCGCCGACACCGGGATTCGGTCGACAATCGATCTTCGGCTGCCGCACGAGGTGGCGGTGGAGGGTCGAGGGCCGCTCGACCGGTTGCAAGTCCGCCACTATCCGCACCCGTTCAGCATCGCGACATCGTTGCCGAGGATTCGGCGGTAGCGCCGATGGACGGAGACGATCCGCTCGTCGATCGGTACATGCAATACCTCGCCGAGGACGCCGCCGGCGTCGTCTCGCTGATTACTCGTCTACTGGAACCGGACACGCTCCCGGTCTTGGTGCACTGCACCGTGGGCAAGGATCGCACCGGGGTTGCGATCGCGCTGCTCCTCGACACCCTCGGAGTGCTTCGCGCGGATATCGCCGCCGACTACGCCTCGCTTCCCGATGACGTTGTCGCCTCGATGCACCGACTGCGGCAGATGGCCTCCTACGGTGCCGCGGCAGACATCTACCCACCGGAAGCGTGGACGGCGCCCGCGGACGCGATGCAGCGCTTCCTCGCCAACGTCGACCAGCAGTACGGCGGCGCCAACTCGCTGTTGCGCGAGCACGGGGTAGGGCCGGACGCCATCCGGCGATTGACCGAATTGTTCATCGAAGACAACCAAGAGGGGAGCGCATCTCATGCGCGTCACTGAAACCCGCATTATCGACGCGACGCCAGACTCAGTGTGGAAGGTCGGTGGGGACACCCCCAACGTCGCCGATTGGATTCCCGCGCTGGAGAAGTCGCATCAGCTGGCCGATGTGCGCTACGCGACCTTCGCCAACGGTGGGGGCGAGGCGACGGAGCGAATCGTCGATCACAATGATGCGGAGCGGAGCTACACCTACGAACTCGTCTCGGGTCCGCTGCCGTTGTCCTTCTATAAGTCGACCTTCACCGTCAACGGCCATCCGGACGGATCAGAGGTGGTGTGGAGAGCGGAGTTCGCGGCCAGTTCCGTTGAGAGCGAAGCGGAATTGGGCGCGGCGATCGCCGACATCTATCGGTCCGCGCTGATCGAACTTGCTGTTCGCGTCGTCGCGACCACCCTGGCGAAGTGAGACCGGACAGTGGATTTCGAGTACAGCCCTAAGGTTCGGGACCTGCAAGCACGTTTGACCGCATTCATGCAGGAACGGGTATTGCCGGCCGAGCCGATCGCAGAGAGCCAGTTGGCGACGAAACCCGACCATTGGGGAGCGCCGCCGATCGTCGCCGACCTGAAGGCGGCGGCGAAACGCGACGGGCTGTGGAATCTCTTCCTTCCTGCCCGTGAGGGCGCGGGTCCGACGAATCTCGAGTACGCGCCTCTCGCCGAACTCATGGGGTGGAGTCCGGTGATCGCGCCGGAGGTCTTCAACTGCAATCCGCCGGACACCGGCAACATGGAATTACTGCACCTCTTCGGAACCCACGAGCAGAAACAGGAATGGCTCGCGCCGCTCCTCGAGGGCGAGTTCCGCTCGTGCTTCTCGATGACCGAGCCCGATGTTGCGAGTTCGGACGCGAACAACGTGCGGCTCGAGATCGCCGATCACGGCGACGACTGGGTTCTGAACGGGCGTAAATGGTGGTCGACGGCGGCGATGCGCGATGACTGCCGGGTCGCAATGGTCATGGGCGTGACCGATCCTGATGCGCCGATAGGTAACCGGCACAGCATCGTCCTCGTCCCGATGGAAACCCCAGGTGTGAACATCGTCCGATCCACCACGGTGCTCGGGTTCGAAGACCGCCACGAGGGCGGCCACGCCGAGATCGACTTCGACAATGTTCGCGTGCCCAAGGCGAACCTCCTCGGCCCGCGCGGCAAAGGCTTCGCCGTCGCGCAGGCCCGGCTCGGGCCGGGCCGCATCCACCACTGCATGCGACTGATCGGTATGGCCGAGCGTGCGATTGCACTCATGACCGAACGCGCCCGCTCACGAATCGCCTTCGGCAAGCCACTCTCCGAGGAGGGCGTGGTTCAGGCGACCGTCGCCGGTGCCCGCATTCACCTCGACGCCGCCAGACTGCTTGTGCTGCAGGCGGCGTGGCGAATGGATGTCGAGGGAACCAAGGCGGCCCGGCACGATATCGCCGCAGCCAAGGTGATGGTGCCATTGACGGTGAAGCGAATTGTCGACGATGCGATCCAGATCTTCGGCGGCGCGGGGTTGTCACAGGACACCATCCTTCCCGTGCTGTATGCGCAGGCGAGGTACCTGCAGATCGCCGACGGCCCCGATCAGGTGCATCGGCGCGCGATTGCCCGCGCCGAATTCAACGCCACTCCGACGCTGAAAGAGGTTCGCTCGTCGTGAGTCTTCCTGCCGTGCTGAAGGACCGACTGCGACTGCCGGTGGTCGCGTCGCCGATGTTCATCGTCTCGGGCCCCGAACTGGTCATCGCCCAGTCCGTCGCCGGTATCGTGGGGTCCTTCCCGTCCCTCAACGCGCGGCCCCAGCCGGTCCTTCGTGAGTGGCTCACACGCATCACGGAGGCACTTGCCAAACACGATGCCAACAATCCCGAGAACCCTGCCGCCCCATATGCAGTGAACCTGATCGTGCACAAGAGCAACGGCCGCCTCGAGGAGGACCTCGCCACGATCGTCGAGTTCGAAGTTCCCATCGTCATCACGTCGCTCGGCGCCCGCAGCGATGTCAACAAGGCAGTCCACTCCTACGGCGGGATCGTCCTGCACGATGTCATCAATAACGCGTTCGCGAAGAAGGCGGTCGAGAAGGGCGCCGACGGCCTCATCGCCGTCGCCAGTGGTGCCGGCGGCCATGCCGGGGTTCAGTCACCGTTCGCCCTGATCCAGGAAATCCGGCAGTGGTGGGACGGACCTCTGCTGCTCTCGGGCTCGATCGCCCACGGCCGCTCGATCCTCGCCGCCCAGGCAGCCGGCGCCGACCTTGCCTATATCGGCTCCGCCTTCATCGCTGCCGACGAAGCCAACGCCGAGGCGGGATACAAGCAGATGATCATCGACTCCACCGCCGCCGACATCATTTACTCCAACTTGTTCACCGGTGTCCACGGCAACTACCTCCGCGGCAGCATCGAGTCGGCCGGCCTCGATCCGGCCAACCTCGCCCACTCGGATCCGTCCGCTATGGACTTCGGAGTCGGCGAGGGCGCCGGCAGCGACACGAACACCAAAGCCAAGCCATGGCGCGATATTTGGGGCGCCGGTCAGGGCGTCGGTGCCGTGGACGCCGTGCTGCCGGTGGCGGATATCGTCGGGCGACTGTCCCGCGAGTACGCCGACGCGAGAACATCGCTATTGGCTGGGTACTCCCGCTGACCGAAAGACCGTTTCGAGCCCGCTACCAGCGTACGACGTGATCGTCGACGTGCCGGGGAATCACGGGTTCTCCGCCTGCCGGCGCGCCTGTCGCGTTATCGACTAGCGCGGATCCTGCTCGCAGGCGATCCCGTCGTTGTCCCGGTCCAGTCTTGGGGCGTAGCCGGGATCGCCGCGGTGCAGCGGTGCGGCTCCGGCGTTCCATGCCTCGGTGCAGTTCTCGTAGCCCGCACTTGGCACCGGGGCGGCGTCGACTGTGCCCGGGATCGCTAAGGCCGCGATGGCCGCGAATCCAACTGCGAATCCTGCGATTGTTCGCTTCATCGTTATCCCTTCTCGAGATGTCCCGACTCGAGTATCGAACCGATCGCGCCGGGCTTCGCGCGTAGTCCGGTACTCGATTCGAAGCAGCGCGCGTACTCGCTGATCGCAGGCACCGACGCGTATGCCGGTCAGCGGGAGAGTCCCTGGTTACGCCCGCACCCTCGCTCATAGCGTCGCTGGAGAGCATTCATCTCCAGCGAAAGGCAACACCTTGAACGCCACGACGCCATCGATACCAGCCAACGTGCCCGCCAAGGTCGACGTCGTCGTCGTGGGCGCCGGCTTTGCCGGCCTGTACGCATTGCACAAACTTCGCAGCGAGGGCCTGACGGTGCAGGTGTTCGAGGCCGGCGACGGGGTCGGGGGAGTGTGGTACTGGAATCGGTATCCAGGCGCCCGGTGCGACGTGGAGAGTGTCGACTACTCCTATTCCTTCGACGAGGCGTTGCAGCAGGACTGGGACTGGAGCGAGAAGTACGCGACGCAGCCGGAGATCCTGCGGTACGTCAATCACGTCGCGGACCGGTTCGACTTGCGCCGCAACATCAAGTTCGGCACGCGGGTGACCGATATGGCTCTCGACGAGGAGACCCTGCGCTGGGAAGTCCAAACGGAATCAGGCGATGTGGTGTCCGCCAGGTTCTGCATCCTTGCAGTCGGCCCGTTGTCGAACGCGAATTTCCCGGCGATCGAGGGGCTGGATTCTTTCGACGGCGGGGTTTATCACACCGCGCACTGGCCGCATGAGGGCGTCGATTTCACCGGCAGGCGCGTCGGTGTGATCGGCACCGGATCGTCTGGTATTCAGACGATTCCGCGCATCGCGGAGCAGGCCGCGCAGTTGCACGTGTTCCAGCGCACCGCCAATTACAGCGTGCCGGCGGGCAACGTGCCGCTCGATGACGAGACCCGCGAGGCGCAGAAGGCGAACTACACCGAGCGCCGCAGGCTGTCCATGGCGAGTGGGGGCGGCTCGCCCCATGAGGCCCATCCGAAGTCCGCGCTCGACGTGTCCGAGGAGGAACGGCGGGCGGCCTACGAGAAGCGCTGGGAACTCGGCGGCGTGCTGTTCAGCAAGGCGTTCCCGGATCAGCTGCTGACCGTCGATGCCAACGACACGGCTCGTGTGTTCTGGGAGGAGAAGGTGCGGGCGGTGATCGACGATCCCGAGGTTGCGGAACTCCTTGTGCCGAAGGATCATCCGATCGGGGCCAAGCGAATCTGTACCGACGACAGGTACTTCCAGACCTACAACCGCGACAACGTGCATTTGGTGAACCTGCGGGCCGCGCCGATCGAGCGGATCGAGGCGGGTGGCGTACACACTGCCGATGCGTACTACGAAATCGACGATCTGGTCCTTGCCACTGGCTTCGACGCGATGACCGGGTCCGTGGAGAAGCTGCGCATCGTGGGCCGCGGCGGCGAGACGCTGAACGAGGCGTGGGCCGAGGGGCCGAAGACTTACCTCGGACTGGGTATCGCGGGCTTTCCGAATCTCTTCAACCTCACCGGTCCCGGCAGCCCGTCGGTCCTGGCGAACATGGTGCTGCACTCGGAACTGCACGTGAACTGGGTCGCGGACGCCATCGGCTACCTCGACGCGCACGGTGCGGTCGCGCTCGAGGCGCGGCCGGAGGCGGTTGCCGACTGGGTGAAGGAATGCTCCGAGCGCGCCGCGGCAACCCTCATGCCAACCGCGAACTCGTGGTATCTGGGCGCCAACATCCCGGGCAAGCCCCGGGTGTTCATGCCCTTCGTCGGGGGTTTCGGGGTGTACGGCCGGATCATCGCCGAGGTCGCGGCCGCCGGGTACAAGGGGTTCGACGTCATCGAGGAGTGAGGAATCGGATCGGCTCGGTAGACGAAACGGCCGAGTCACGCCCAGGCGTGACTCGGCCGTTGTACGTCGTTTGCTCAGCCGGCGAACTGGCCGAACCCACCCCTGAAGAACAGCAGCGGCTCACCGCTGTCGTCGGCGCTGAGATCGGTAATGCGGGCCAGCACGATGGTGTGATCTCCCGCGTCGTGTTCGAACTCGACAGTTGCCTCGATGCGCGCGAGCGTGCCCCCGATCGCCGGTGCACCGTTGCCGGCGTGGGTCCACTCGATGCCGTTGAACTTGTCGCCCCCGCTGACCGCGAACTGGGTACACACGTCGCGCTGCTCACGCGCCAGGATGTTGATGCACAAATGGCGGGCTTCCCGCAGTTGTGGCCAGCTGGCCGACGTCTTGGCCGGGCAGAAAGAGATATAGGGCGGGTTCAGCGACACCGAGACCACCGACTGGCACGTCAGGCCGATCGGGCGCTCGCCGTCGTGAGCGGTAATCACCGCGACACCGGTGCAAAAATGTCCGAGCACCTTCCGGAGCATGTCGGGTCGGGGGAGGGACACGCCCTTGTGGTCGACGATGGCGAGATTCTCGGTGCGCATGGGAAACCTTTCCGAAAGAACTGTCGACTTTCAGAATCCGATGTCGCTGCTCTGGCGGGCAATGGAGTGTCCCGGTGAGCGGCCCGTCCAAGTTCGAGACGCCTCCAATTGCTACCCTTTTCACGTGGCACCAGCCGAACCGCCGCCCGAATCCGGGCTCCCCAATCTCCCGGCCACCAGCTGGGCGGTTCTTGGGATGCTCGCGTTCAACGAGGAACTATCCGGTTACGACATCAAGAAGTGGGCCGATTGGAGCATCGGACACTTCTATTGGAGTCCCTCCTTCAGCCAGGTCTATTCGGAGCTCAAGCGGCTCGAGAAACAGGGCTTCGCGACGTCGCGGGTGCAGAACGACAACGGGGTGCGCGGGCGGCGAACGTACCGCATTACGGACGCGGGCCGGGCCGCGGTCAGCAAATGGTCGAATGAAGCGCCGATTGATCCGCCGATGCTCAAGCACGGTGTGCTGCTTCGCATTTGGCTGGGACACCTCAACGAGCCCGAGCGCCTCAAAGAGATCCTGCAAGAGCACATTGCCTACGTGGACAAAATGCGGAGCCGACTCGCGCAGGATTTGGAGGGGGCTGCACTCGAACCGGCGTGGGCATACCCCCGCATCGCGATGCAGTGGTCCGAACGTTATTACGCGGCCGAGCACGAGCTCGCGCTGCAGCTGATCAAGGACATCGACCAGGCCGAAGCCGCACTCGCGCAAGCCAAGACGGAAGGCAAGTTTCCGACACCCGAGCCGGGCCGCTGGCGCGAGGTCGAAGAGCACGTCCAGGCAGAGCATCCGGACGAGGATTAAGGCCCATTCGCGGTTCGGCGGTGCCGTGAAAGCCACTGCCGGAATTGGATTGAAGTCCTAACGCGATACGGCGGGGCTTGCGAGCAGATTCGTGACATCCGCCCAGGCCTGTTTCCGCGCTTGTCGAGCGAGTCGCAGGGAACTCATCGTCATAAAGCCGTGAATGGCACCGGCATACGATCGGTACATCGTCGGAACACCGGCCAGGCTGAGCGAATTCGCATACGTCTCGCCCTCGGAATGCAACGGGTCGCAGCCGGCGGTCACCACGATGGCCGGTGGCAAACCCGTCAGATCAGCACCGAGCGGTGCGGCATATGGATGCGTGCGATCCGCGGGTGCGGGCACATATTGGTCCCAGTACCACTGCATTGCCTCGCGGGTGTTGTAGAAATCGTTGCCGAACTCTCGGTAAGACGCAGTGGTGAAGTCCGGGGCGATCACCGGGTACAGCAACAACTGTCCGGTGATTTCGGGGCCGCGACGATCCTTCGCCAGGACCGCTGTCACGGCCGCGAGGTTGCCGCCGGCGCTGTCACCGGCCACGATCAGGCGCGTCGGATCCGCCCCGAGCAGCTTCGCGTTTTCGGCCACCCACGCCGTGGCGGCGTACATGTCCTCCGCAGCCGCGGGCCAGGGCGCCTCCGGGGCAAGGCGATAGTCGACCGATACGACGACGGCTCCGACGCCGTTCGCCATGGACCGGCAGATGCCGTCATGGGTGTCGAGGTCGCAGAAGACGAAACCGCCGCCGTGCGCGAATATCACGACGGGCGGCCGATCGACGGATTCGTCTCGCGGCCAATA
This sequence comes from Aldersonia kunmingensis, assembly GCF_001646865.1. Lineage (GTDB taxonomy): Bacteria > Actinomycetota > Actinomycetes > Mycobacteriales > Mycobacteriaceae > Aldersonia > Aldersonia kunmingensis. The sequence goes on from NZ_LRRB01000001.1 coordinate 67,547, forward strand.
GATTCGGACACCAATGTCGCCATTCACGCCGGGCACCGCCCGGTCGGCGACGTCAGCGACCGGTTCGGGTTCCGCGGGGATCTGCAGGCGCGCACGGATCGCCGCGCGGGCCTGCGGGCCGGTCATCGTCTCCACTCGCGGGAATGCCGAGTTGAGGGCGGGCAGCAGTTCGGAGATCTCGGGGTCGAGCATCATGCGTACTGCAGGCTCGGGACTTCGGTTGCCATGCCGTGGTTGCGAATCGGTCCGCCGCGCAACGGCCGGGTCTTCTGCAGCGTCGGTTGCACGCGGACCCCGCCTTCGATGTTGCGCCAGATGCCGAGCGCGGTCATCCGGACGGGCGCGGCCAGTCGGTGATCGAACGTCATCCGATCCACGGGGCCGCACACCGACACCGCGGCGATTGCCTCGCCGATGTTGCCGATCGGCGCTGCGACACAACCGAAACCGGGCAGGGACTCCTCGCGCTCGTAGGCGATGCCGTGAGCGCGAACTTTGTTCAGCTCGGCGCGAAGCTGTGCCTTGGTCGGGCCGGACGTGGTATTTCGGCTCACCAGGTGGCCGTCGGCGTCGGTGATCAGGCTGTCGTCCGAGAACGCCAGGATCGCCCTGCCGACAGCAGTGCAATGCGCGGGATGGCGTCCACCCACCCGGGTCGGGATTGCCGCGGCCATGCGTCCGGCGATCTTCTCCAGGTACACCACGTCGGTGCCGTCCAGGATGGCGAGGTGCACGGCATAGCCGGTGGCCCGATGCAGCTCGTGCAGGAACGGCTGTGCCGCCCGATGCAGCCGGTCCTGATGCACCGCGAGGGAGCCAAGCTCGACCAGTCGGATCCCGAGTTCGTAGTCGCGGCCGCTGCGACGCAGCCACCGCAACTGGACCAGTCGCTCCAGCATCCGATGTGCCGTGGACCGTGGCAATCCGGTGCGGCGCACGATCTGAGCCAGCGTGAGGCGGCCGGGGCCGTCGAAGGCGTCGAGCACAAGCGACAGGCGGTCGAGCACGGCGGTCGGGGTACAGGCGTCGACGGCCATTGGGGAGCTCCGCAGGCTCCGGTCGTGGGTATTCGAGGAGCTCCGCAGGCTCCGCTCCTGGATTGTCATTGAGTCCTCCGGTGCGATCTAGGTGAGGCAATGCCTAATCAGAGTATTTCGATTAGGCATATACCTATTCGTACCACACGCGGTGATCGGTGTCACACCGAACCGAGTGGTTTGTTTGGCGCGCCAAGCGCGAAAGGGCCGCGGGTCGAATGCTCGACCCGCGGCCCACCTGGTTCTTCTACTGCGTTCCGGACTTATCCCTTGGCCGCCGACCGGCCCGCGCGCCGGCCGTAGAAGCTGCTGTCACCAAGCGAGATGCCGCTGGCATAACCCCAGGCCGCGAGCCCGAACGTGGACCGTCCAGCAGCAAACAGTCCCGGGATCGGCTCGCCGCTGACGTGCACCACTTCGGCGTCGAGGGTGGTCCGCAGACCGCCCAGCGTGAACCCGCCGGTGTGGCCGCGCAGATCGATCGCACCGATCGGCGAGCCGATCGGTCGCAGCCACTCCGGCTTCTTGTGCAGCAGGGCGTCCTCGCCGCGCGCGGCGCCGTCGTTGTAAGCGGCGACGGTCGCCTGCAGCGAGCCGCTCGGCAGACCCATCTCGTGTTCGAGCTCGGCCACGCTCTCGCACACCCAGGTGGGTGGGCGCAACAGCTCGGGCGTTGCGGACGGGCGCCCCATGGCCTCCTCGTGGGCTTCCGCGTCGATCACCAGGAACGCCTCGTTGTCCTGCTGGTAGAGGGTCAGCTGTCCGACGCGGCCCGGATAGGTGTCCTCGGCGACGTAACGCTGGCCGCGGCCGTTCACCAGGATTCCGCGAACGATCAGCTGGGGATCGACGAAGATCGCCACTTCGGTTGCGTCCATGTGCGCGAGATCCGCGCCGAGAGCCTGCGCCATCCGAATGGCCTGCCCGTCGTGTTCCTCGACCGAGGCCGCCGGGCGACCGTTGATCCGCGGCGCATACTGCGCCACCATCTCCTCGTTGTAGGCGAAGCTGCCGGTCGCGAGCACGACCCCTCGGCGCGCTCGCACGGTGACCTCCTTGCCGTACTGCTTGGCAACAACGCCGACCACCCGACCGTCCGCTTCGATTACGAGACACTGCACCCGCATGTCGTAGGCGGACCGAACACCTAGCGACGCGGCTGTGTCGACAAGTGGCTTCATCAGCATGTAGCCGCCGCCCTTTTCGCCGGTCCGCTTGTCCAGCATCTGCGGGACGTGCCCGCGCGGTGCCGGGGTGGCAATCCGGGTGAAGGGATACGCGTTCTCGCCGCCGGTGTACATCAGGCCGTCGTCGCCCGGTGGCTCCCAGCCGGGCTCACCGTAGAAGCTCGGCTTGAACGGCACGCCACACCCGACCAGCCATTCGAAATGCTCGACGCTGTTCGTGCAGTAGTCGGCGAGGCGGTTCTCGTCGGCGCCCGGACCCATGGCCGCGCGGAGAAAGGCGTGCATGTTCTCGGCCGAATCCTCGAAGCCGCATGCCTTTTGGATCGGGGTGCCGCCGCCGAGATAGAGGAACCCACCGGCAAGCGCTGCCGCGCCGCCCCAGCCGCCGGTGCGTTCCAGCACCAGGACATCGGCACCTGCGCGGGCCGCCTCCACCGCTGCGGCGGCGCCCGCGACACCGTAGCCCGCGACCACAACGTCGGCCTCGTAATCCCAGTTCCCGATCTCGGCCGCCGACCGGGGCCGGATCGTCGTGGACGGGCTCGGCATGGCTACATCGCCGCCAGGGGTTCGCTGCCGGACCAGTCGTGGCCCCAGTAGCTGTCGGCAGTGATCTCCTCGGCCGTGTATCCGGTCTCGTCGACCTGCATGCCCTCGGTGCCGAACTCGATGTCCCAACCACCGGGCGCCCGCACGTAGAACGACACCATGTTGTCGTTGGTGTGCCTGCCGAGCGTGGACGAGACCGAGAAGCCGTCCCGGACAACGCGATCCAATGCCTGACCGACGGAATCGAGCGAGTCGACCTCCACCATCACATGGATCAGGCCGGGAGCGCCGCCGTGCGGGGCGGGGCACAGTGCCAGGCTGTGGTGGCGCGGATTGACGCCGAGGAACCGGATGCGCATCGCGCCGTACTCCGGCGGCGCCGGCAGTCGCATCGCGCCGCGTGGGAGGAAGCCGAGCACCTCGGTGTAGAACGAGAACGCGCCGCCCGGATCCATCGTCGGCAGCACGACATGGCCGAGTCCCTGCGCGCCGGTGACGAACTTCGCGCCGAACGGCGTGACGACAGGGCTGTGATCGAGCACGGGGCCGTGGAAGACCTCGACGTTCGCGCCGGTGGGATCGGTGAAGGCGATGACCTCCTCGACCCGGCGTGCGTCGGCTTCCTCCACCGACAGCGGCTTGACGGCGACCCCGGCCTGCTCGAGGGTTTCCTGCACTCGCTGCAGCGCCAGACCGTCGCGAACCTCCCAGCCGATGTCGACGACCTGGTCGGATTCGCCGGGAACAACGATGATGCGCGCGGCACGCTCGTCCATCCGGAGGTACAGCGCGTCCTCGTCCGGTCCGCTGCCTTCAGCGAAACCGAGCACGTCGAATGCGAACTTGCGCCAGCGGTCCATGTCATTGGTCTGAATCTTGAGATAGCCAAGACCCTTGATATCTGTCATTTATGTTGTCCTTCTATATATTTCGTACCTACTCGGGTCAGATCATCTTCTTGAGCGACTCGGCCGGATCGATGCCAAGCGAGCTCAGCGCCGACGCGTGGTACACGGTGCTGGGCACGTGGATCGCGTGGTTGAGTCCGGCATGTGCGTCGCGCCAGAACCGCTGCAGCGGCTTGTCCATCCGCAGTGCGTTGCCGCCCGAGCGGGCGAAGATCTGGTCGACGGCCATCACCGCGCGCCACGCCGCCCGCACCTGGGTGCGGCGTCCTGCCGCCCGGTCCTCGAACGAGACCTCCTTGCCGGACTCGACGATGTCCCACATCCGGTCGACGGTGGCCAGCAGTTCCTGGCGTGCTGCGTTGATGTCGGCCGCGGCCTCGCCGACTGCGAACAGCACGTACGGGTCGTCCTTGATCGCCGTGCCCTGGGCGCCGACCCGGTCGCGCTGGTAGTCCAGATGCGCCGCGAGCGCGCCCTCGGCGATGCCGATTACCGCGGAGCTGATGCCGAGCGGGAACATGTTGGACCACGGCATCTTGTACAGCGTCTCGGTCACGCCGTACTCCTTCTGTGCGATGCCGTCGATGACGTTGTCGCCGTTCATCACTCGGTAACTCGGGACAAAGGCGTCGCGGACGATGATGTCCTTGGAACCGGTCCCCTTGAGGCCGACCACGTTCCACGAGTCCTCGACGATCTCGTAGTCCTTGCGCGGCAAGATCATGTGCAGCATGGTCGGCGGCATCGCGATGTTGCCGTCCGCATCGCCGAGCATGGCGCCAAGGAAAATCCAGTCACAGTGGTCGGTGCCCGAGCTGAACTGCCAGCGGCCGTTGAAGATGTAGCCGCCGTCCACGGGAACAGCGATTCCGGTGGGCGCATACGGCGAGGCCATCCACGTGTCCTCGTCCTCGCCCCAGACCTCTTCCTGCACCTTGGGGTCCGCGAACGCCAGCTGCCACGGATGTACGCCCACGATTCCGCAGACCCAGCCGGTCGCGCCATCCAGAGATGCCGCGGCCATCACCGTCTCCGCGAACTCGCGCGGATGCGCCTCGAAGCCGCCGTACTTCTTGGGCTGTAGCAGCTTGATCGGACCCGCTGCCTTCAGCTTCTTCGCGGTCTCGTCCGGCAGGCGGCCCATCTCTTCGGCCGCGGGGGCTTGATCGCGAAGTTGATCGGCGATCTCCATGATGTTGTCGAGCACCCGGTGGGTCATTGTCGTTCCTTGTCGTTGTTCGGACGGTCGGTATGCGGGCCGCGACTCAGGCGTTGACCTGCGCGGGGACGATTCCGTTGGACAGGTTCTCCGCGACCTCGGCCTCCCAGCTCTTGACGGCGCGCTCGGTATCGATTTCGAACTCGAACCGCTTGGTCATGTCGTCGGTGACGTCCTCGACGTCGACGTAGAACTGCTGGTACCACCGGCGCAGCTGGTACACCGGTCCGTCCTCTTCGGACAGCAGCGGATTGTCGATGGGCGCCTTGTTCTTCCAGATCTCGATGTCCTGCTCGAAGCCCACCTCGACGCCCTGGGCGAACGCGGCTGCCATCTGCTCGGCCATCTCGTCGGTGACGCCCTCGGGCTTGCGCACCATCGCGCCGTACTGCAGGACGAACGAGTTCTCGGACACCGGGTAGTGGCAGTTGATCAAGACCGTTTCGATGAGCATGCCGTTGGCCTCGCTCCACAGCCTGTCGATCATGTAGGACGGCCCGAAATACGAAGCGTCCGAACGCAATGTGGAGTTGGGGTCGTCGTAGCTCGTGCCGACGACGATGTCCTGTCGTGGGGTGGACCGCATGTACTGCGTGGCGACGTGACCCTCGAAAACGTTCTTGAAGTACCGCGGGAACGCGTAGTGCACATAGTAGAAGTGCGCCATGTCCACGACGTTGTCGACGATCTCCCGGCAGTGCGAACCCTCGACCAGCATCGAATTCCAGGTCCAGTCGGTCCATTCGGCGCTGCCGCAGCCGTCGATCTCGGGGATCGTCACCTCGTCGGTCGGCTTGGAGCCCTGCGGGTCATTCCACACGTAGAGCTGCCCGTTGCGCTCCAGCGTGGGCCAGGAACGCGTGCGCGCGAGCGGGGGCACCCGCCGTGCGTAGGGAATGCCTGTGCATTTGCCATTGCCGCCCCACCGCCAGTCATGGAACGGGCAGGCGATGGAATCACCCTTGACGGTGCCCAGCGCCAGGTTTCCGCCCATGTGCCGGCAGAAGGCGTCGAGGATATTGATCTTCCCGTCGGATTCCGACTGGAACACGACGAGAGTCGTGCCGAAGGCCTTGACCTCGTGTGGCTTTCCGTCCTGGAAAGACTTCAGCAGGCCGAGGCAGTGCCAACCGCGAGCGAACCGAGTCGGCGCCGCGGCAGCCTCGATCCTCCGGAATTCCTCGGCGTCTGGGGAATGACCGTTGTGCGAAATCTGGCTACGCAATTGACCCGGCATCGAAACCTCCACTTATCTCCGCGTCGTGACGGAAATCGATGGTGGCCCTGACCGGGTGGGATTGGCGTCGCTCGTCCCGGTCAGTGGACAGGTTTGTGAGCCCCGACACGGTCGCGGTGCAGCACTCCCGATGAGCGGGAGTTTCCAGTCTCGCCGACCGACGTCATGACTACGGTTTCTTCCATTCGCGCAACGAGATTGGAGACGGCGATGGCAAACGCTGCAGCGGTGGGCCGGACCGGCACGCCATTCGAGATGACTCTGGAACGCGGAAAGATCCGAGAGTTCGCCGACGCGACGCAGTCGAGCAATCCGGCGTACCGGGCTCCCGAAAACCCGGTAATTCCACCGACCTTCCTGACGGTGCAAATGTTCTGGCAGGAATGGTCGGGTCCGGAGGCAAATCCATGGCATCACGTCGAACTCGACCAGGAGAGCGGAATGCATGCCGAGCAGGACTACCGATTCTTCGGTCCGCCACCCCGCGCCGGCGATCGATTGACCGCAGTCTCCCGGATCGAGCGGATCTACGAGAAGGAAGGATCCCGCGGCGGCACGCTGACGATGGCCGAGATGGTGACCGAGTTCTTCGATCCCAGCGGCCGGCTGGTCGCCGAAGCGTGGATGACCGGTGTCGAGCCGTCGCTCAACCCGGCTCATGCGCAACTTCAGGAGGCGAAATGACCACCACGACCCAACCGAGCCCAGCGACCTTCGGCCCGCTTACCCGCACGGATTTTGTCCGGTACCAGGGTGCATCCGGGGACATGAACCCTATCCATCATGACGAAACCGTCGCGCGTGCAGCGGGATACGAGGCGCCCCTCGCGGTGGGCATGCTGTCGGCCGGCCTGCTGGCGACCTACGCCACCGATTGGCTCGGCGCCGAGTCGGTTCGCCGGTTCCGCACCCGATTCAAGCGGCAACTGTGGCCCGGTGACACGCTCACCTGCACGGGCAAGGTCCTGCAGAACTACGTCGCCGACGGCGAGCCGCGGGTCGACGTGACGTTGATCGGCACCAATCAGCACGGCGACGTCGCCCTGCAGGCATGGGCGACGTTCGCGGCCTAGAACGCAATCTTGAGAGCGTCGGTGGCCGGCCGCGCCTGGCAAGCCAGGATGTAGCCGGCCTCGATGTCCTCGGGCTCGAGGATCGCGCAGGTGGTCATCTCGACCGCGCCCTCGACAACCGTCGCGGCGCACGAGCCGCACTCACCCTCCTGGCAGGAGAACGGCACGTCGATTCCCTTGCCGAGCATGACGTCGACGAGCGTCTGCTTCCGTGGCCAGGTCAGGTTGTGGGTCTCGCCATCGAGTTGGACCTCGACCATGGCAGCGTCGGCGGCATCCTCGGCGGTGAGCTCCACGAGTTGCGCCTCGGCGAACGGGTCGCCGGACAGTGAATTGAACACCTCGGCGTGCACGCGGTCTCGCGGCACCCCCGCCGATGCGAGCGCCTGGTGCACGGTGTCCATGAACGCGCCCGGACCGCACATGAAGGACTCGTACTCGATGAACGGTACGGCGAGCGCGGCAAGCTGCTCAGCATTCGGACGTCCCTGCAGGGATTCGAGCCAGTGCACGATCGTCAGTCGGGCGGGAAATTGCGCAGCGAGCTCTCGCAGCTCGTCGGCGAAGATCACCGAATCCTCGTCGCGGTTGGCGTAGATCAGCACGACATTGCCGGATCCCGCGGAGAGCGCGGACTTGAGGATCGAAATGACCGGGGTGATACCGCTACCGGCGCCCCACAGCAGAAAGTCATCGTCGAGCGAGGCCGGGGTGAACACGCCCGACGGCGGCAGCACTTCGATGGTGTCGCCGACCGTGATGTTGTCGCACAGCCAGTTCGAGCCATATCCATCGACAGTGCGTTTGACGGTGACCTTGGGCTCGGAATCGCTCAACGGGGAGCTGGCCAACGAGTAGCAGCGGGCAACCGATCCCGTTAGCTCGCTCGGAATTCGCAGGGTGAGAAATTGCCCCGGCTTGTAGGCGAACCGCTCGGCCGCGTCGGCGGGAACGTCGAATACCAACGAACGGGCGTCTGCGGTCTCCTCGATAACTCCGGACACTCGCACCATCACCGAGCGGGAGCTGCGCGGCACGTCAACGGTCGCCATGGTCATTGTGTCCTCCTGAACTACCTGATCCCGGTCGGTAAGCGCCCCCATTGTGACCAATCCGACGGCCTCAGGCGCGGGTGGATTCCGGTGGCCGGGACGCCGGCACCCCGCCGTCCGCTCACTGGGACAACGCCACGTCGGCCACTCAGCGCGGTTCTAGCGTGACTGCCCATGGTCGAAGACGGATCCACGCGAATGAGCGGCACAGTTGCGGTGGTGACCGGCGCAGCCCGGGGGATGGGGCGCACCCATTGCGTCCGGCTCGCAGAGGAGGGCGCCGACGTCATCGCGCTCGATCTCGCGGGCGCGTCCGACGACCTGGCGCAGACCGCCGAACTGGTTTGCGCCACCGGACGCCGCTGCGTGACCCGCGTTGCCGACGTGCGCGACCAAGATTCGCTCGTCTCGGCCCTCGCCGCAGGTGTGGCAGAACTCGGCCGCTTGGACGTCATCGTCGCCAATGCCGGAATCTATGCCGACCTCGCGTTGTCGTGGGAACTGTCCGACGAGGCCTGGCACCGCACGCTGGACATCAATCTGACGGGCGTGTGGCACACCGTGAAGGCGGGGCGCCCCACCTCGGCAGCGGCGGGTCCATCGTGATCGTGAGCTCCACCAACGGCCTCAAGGGCGGCGCCGCCGTGGCCCATTACGCGGCCAGCAAGCACGCGGTGATTGGTTTGGCACGGACACTTGCGAACGAGCTGGGACCGAGGGGCATTCGCGTGAACACCGTCCACCCGGGCTCCGTCGGCACACCGATGATCCTGAACGAGCGGGTATTCGCCAAGCTGCGTCCCGACCTGGATAACCCAACGCAAGAGGATGCGGCCGAAGTACTTGCCGCGCGCAACCTGCTCCCAGTTCCGTGGGTCGACCCGCTGGATGTGAGCAACGCAGTGCTGTTTCTGTCGTCCGACGAATCCCGGTATGTCACGGGAACTCAACTCGTCGTGGACGCCGGACTGACTCAGAAGGTGACGTGATGGGACGGTTGGCTGGAAAGGTCGCGCTGGTTACCGGCGCGGCGCGGGGAATCGGTCGGGCCCAGGCCGTGCGGTTCGCCCAGGAGGGCGCCGACGTGATCGCCCTGGATCTGTGTGGTCCCGTCGACACGGTGGTCACCCCGCCTTCCACTCGTGCCGATCTCGATCGGACGACGCGCGAGGTGGAAGCTGCCGGCGCACGCGCGGTAGCCGTCATGGTCGACGTTCGTGACGGTGCGGCGCTGCGGGCGGCGACCGACGAAGCCGTGTGCGAGCTCGGCGGTCTCGATATTGTCTGCGCCACTGCGGGAATCACCTCGAGCGCCCCGGCCCTCGAGATCGACGCGAAGACCTGGCAGACCATGTTGGACATCAATCTCACCGGTGTCTGGCAGACCTGCAAGGCGACGTCGCCGCACCTGATCCAGCGCGGGGGCGGGTCGATGATCCTCACGAGCTCCATCGCCGGCCTCCGCGGCCTGGTTGGGGTTGCGCATTACACCGCCGCCAAACATGGCGTCGTCGGTCTGATGCGTTCTCTCGCGAAGGAGCTTGCACCGCACAATGTTCGAGTGAATTCGGTGCACCCCACCAACGTGGATACGCCGATGATTCAGAACGACTTCGTGCGCCGGAAGTTCCGGCCCGATCTCGAGCATCCGACGCGGGCAGAGTTCGCGGAGGCAGCGAAGTCGATGAATATGCTGTCGATTCCCTGGATCGAGCCGGTTGACGTCGCCAACGCGTCGTTGTTCCTGGCCTCGGACGAGGCTCGTTACGTCACCGCGGTGACACTTCCCGTGGACGCGGGCAATGTTCAGCTTTAGGTCGCGGCGACAGGCCGAACGAGGCGAGGTCCGTTCGGACCTCGACCTCATCCGCCACTGGCTTCTGAACGTAGGCATTGCCGCCGACCAGACGCAGGCCTATTACGAGCAAGAACAGGCTCTCATCGCCCGCCCGACCTAGCGACTACGGGCTGTCTTCCGCCCACTGTCGAAAAGAGGCGAGCTCCCTTCGGAGCTCGCCTCTTTGCCCTGGCGCGCCGACCGTCAGGTACGACCGGCGAGTTCCAGCGCGATATCGATGAGCTGGTCCTCCTGGCCACCGACGAGCTTGCGCGCTCCCGCGGTCCGCAGGATCTCTGCGCCGCTCACGCCGTAGCGGTCTGCCTGCCGATAGGCGTGCCGCAGGAAGCTCGAGTAGACGCCGGCGTAGCCCATCATCAACGCCATCCGGTCCAGGGTGCACTCGCCCTCCATCACCGGCCGCACCACATCCTCGGCGGCATCGACGATCGCGAGCGTGTCGATCCCTGTTCGAATACCGATCTTTTCGGCGACGGCGACGAAGGCCTCCACCGGGGTGTTGCCCGCGCCCGCGCCGAAGCGGCGAGTCGAGCCATCGATCTGGCTGGCTCCGGCCTGCACCGCGAGCACCGAGTTCGCGACTCCCAGGCCGAGGTTCTCGTGGCCGTGGAACCCGACCTGGGCGTCGTCGCCCAGCTCGGCCACGACCGCGGCGACCCGGTCACTGACCTGATTCATGATCAATGCGCCCGCCGAGTCCACGACGTACACGCACTGGCAGCCGGCATCGGCCATGATTCGCGCCTGCGCGGCAAGGACTTCCGGGGGTTGGCTGTGCGACATCATCAGGAAGCCGACGGTCTCCAGGCCGATCTCGCGGGCAAGGTTGAAATGCTGGACGGAGATGTCCGACTCGGTGCAGTGCGTGGCGATCCGGCAAATGCGGGCGCCGTTGTCCGCGGCCGCGCGGATGTCGGTCTGCGTGCCCAGGCCGGGCAGCATCAGGAACGCGATCCTCGCCGTCTTGGCGGTCGCCACCGCGGTCTTGATCAGCTCCTGATCCGGGGTGTGGCTGAACCCGTAGTTGAACGACGATCCGCCCAGACCGTCACCGTGGGTGACCTCGATGACCGGCACGCCTGCACCATCGAGCGCGGCCACGATATCGCGGACATCCTTCGTGGTGAACTGGTGCGCCTTGGCGTGAGAACCGTCGCGCAGCGACGAATCAGTCACCCGGATGTCGAGGTCGGGGCCGAACGGCCTTGAAACGACCGAGGACTCAGGCATTGGTTGCTCCTACTGTTGCGGCGAGTTTGGCCTTTGCGAATTCCTCGCCGACCTTCGCGGCGGTCGCGGTCATGATGTCGAGGTTCCCCGAGTACGGCGGCAGGAAGTCGCCCGCGCCCTCCACCTCGAGGAAGATTGCGACCCTGGCCATTCCGCCGCTGAATGGGGTCGGGTCATCGAACTGTGGTTCCGCGGTCAAGCGGTAGCCGGGAACGTAATCGGCGATGTAGTCGGCAACCTGCTGGATGGAGGTCGCGATCTCGTGACGATCGGCGTCCTCGGGAATTGCGCAGAACACGGTGTCGCGCATGAACATCGGCGGCTCGGCCGGGTTCAGGATGATGATCGCCTTGCCGCGCTGCGCGCCGCCGATGGTTTCGATGCCGCGGCTCGTGGTGATGGTGAACTCATCGATGTTCGCGCGAGTGCCCGGTCCGGCACTCGGCGACGCGACACTCGCCACGATCTCGGCATACGGGACGGGAACAACGCGGGAAACGGCATACACCATCGGGATGGTGGCCTGGCCGCCGCAGGTGATCAGGTTGACGTTGGGAGCGTCGAGGTGCGCGCCCAGGTTCACCGCCGGGACCACCGCCGGGCCGAGCGCAGCGGGGGTGAGGTCGATCGCCTGGATGCCGAGCTCCGCGTAGCGAGGTGCGTTCGCGCGGTGCACGTAGGCGGAGGTGGCTTCGAAGACGATCTCGGGCAACTCGTCCTGAGCCAGCAGCCAGTCCACGCCGTCGGCGCTGACTGTGATGCCCGCATCTGCGGCTCGTTTGAGCCCCGGACTGTTCGGGTCGACGCCGATCATCCAGGCGGGCTCGAGGGTTTCCGAACGCAGCAGCTTGTACATCAGGTCGGTGCCGATATTTCCGGAGCCGACGATGGCGGCCTTCATCTTTTGCACGTGACTATCCCAATCCTATTGAGCTCGAGAAAAATTCAGACTTACGCTGCCGAGTCCGGCGAATTCAGCCCGGAATCGGTCGCCGGCCGCGACATCGATGGCCTTGGTGCAGGAACCGGGAAGGATGACGTGACCCGCCTCGAGTCGCACGCCGAACGCGGCCACCTTGTTCGCCAGCCACGCCACCGCGGTCACCGGGTTACCGAGGACGGCTCCGGAATTGCCCCGCGTCACCTCGGTCTCCGCGCCCTCCGATCCGGTGTAGAGCACGGCCTCGATATCGGCAGGGTCGATGCCGTCGAGCGAGTGACGCTCGCCGAGCACGAAACCCGCCGACGACGCGTTGTCGGCGATGGTGTCGGCAATAGCTATCTGCCAATTACGGATTCGACTGTCGATCAGTTCGATCGATGCCACCAGATGCGCGGTGGACGCCAACACGTCTGCCTCGGTGCAGCCTGCCCCCGGCAGGGTGTCCCCGAGGACGAATCCGACCTCCACCTCGATCCGCGGGTAGCAGAACGCCGAAAGATCGACGGTCGCACCGTCTTCGATAGCCATGTCGCTGAGTAGGTGGCCGTAGTCGGGTTCGTTCACGCCCATCATTTGCTGCATCACCGCTGAGGACAGGCCCACCTTGTGACCGCAGATCGTCAGCCCGTTTGCCAGCTTTCGTTCGATATTGCGCAATTGGATTTCGTATGCGTCGACTACATCGATATCACGAAAGCTATTGCACAGCGGCTCGATTGGAGAGCTGGTCCGCTCGGCTTCCCAAAGCAGTGTCGCCGCGGCGTCGCGCGCGGGGGCGTCGAGCATGTCGAGTCTCCTTCTTGCCGAGCAGGGTTTCACACTGGAATGTATGGATCGATGTGCCCGCTGCCGAGTCGTCGGTCCGCTGGGCGGGAACCGATCAGGCGCTCTTGCGCTGGAGGAACGCGAGGACGGCGCTCTCGAACGCCTCCTTCTGCTCGATCATGGCCCAGTGCCCGCAGTTCGGGAACACATGCAGTTCGGCATTGGGGATGGTTCGCATCGGGATCAACGCCATGTCGAGCGGGCTTACCCGGTCGTCCCGGCCCCAGGTGAGCAGCGTCGGCGCCTTGACCCGATGCATCATCGTCCATGGCGGTGGCGCATCCGACGTCTCCATGAACTTCACGAACTGCGCAAACGCGGCCTTCCCGTACATTCGGCGGGCACTGGCAAGCGTTTCGGGGTCGGTTGCCTGAGTCCAGCGCTCCTCGATGAGCTCCTCGGTCACCAGGTCCGGGTCGTACACCATCGAGTGCAGCCACTGGATCAGGCGTTCGCGCGTCGGGTCTTCGGTGAACTCCTGCAGGAGCTTGATGCCCTCACCGGGGCCGGGACTGAAGATGTTCTTTCCGATGCCACCGATGGTCACCAGACGGCGAACCTTCTCGGGATGGGCAATCGCGAAGTTGATCGCGACTGCGCCGCCCATCGAATTGCCGACGATGTCGACGCTGTCGAGGCCGAGGGCGTCCACCAAGCGAACCACGGCATCGAGGGCAGTGACCATCGGATGACCGCCGAAATCGTCGCTCACCCCGAATCCGGGGAACTCCAGCACCAGGCAGCGAAAGTGCTCGGCGAACACGCCGAGGTTGCCCCGGAAGTTGCGCCATCCGGTGACGCCGGGCCCCGATCCGTGCAGCAGCAACAGCGGGGGACCGTCGCCGGCCTCGTGGTAGCGCAGCATCCCCGCCTCGGTCGAGATCTGGCGAAGGGTGCTCTCGTAGCTCAGGTCCGCTGTCATTGCCCAACCCCTTGGTCGAAGTAGCTGTCCCCTCGTGACGTTGCCAGCGCGTGGTTCGTCATCCCAGACGTTGTCCCGGTTGGCGGGAACAGTCGCAAAGCCAAAGCGCCCAATGCCACCTCGATCGAACCGAGGTGGCATTGGGCCATGAAGGGAGCCGCTTGTGTGCGTCTAGCGCGCCATCGCGTTCTCCGGTGTGAGGACGTTCGCGTCCGGCGCATCGACCTGCTGGATCCGGCGCGGCAAGGCGAAGGCGACAATGGCACCGAGGGCCGCGCTGACCGCACCGATCAGGAACGCGATCGTAAATCCCTTGTCGGTGTAGAGAATCGCGCCCTGAGTGAGCTCCGGTGGGATCGGGGCGATGTACGAGTTGTTCATCACCGTGAACGCGATCACGGGGAGCACCGCCGGGAAGACGCTCTGCGACACACCGACGACGCTCGCGGTGCTGGCCTGCAACTGCGGCGGCACGGCCTCGATGAGCAGATTCGGAATCGACGCGTAGCCCATGCCCATGCCGGTGCCGAACACACCGGCGAAGACGATGAGCAGCGCCTTGTCGTCGTGAACCGCCGCGGTCAGGGCGAAGCCGGCGGCCATGAGCGTCATGCCGAGGACCAGCAGAATGCGTGGACGGACGTTGCGGCCCACCAGCGTCCCGACGAGCACGCCGCCGACTACCACCATGAGCCCGATCGGGGCCTGGAAGATGGCGAATCCCTCGGCGTCGACACCGAATCCGTAACCCAGTCCCAGGATTGCCGGCGTCATGGCCATCATCGGTAGCAGGATCGTGAACAGTCCACTGGCGCCGTAGCAAAAGCCTGCGCCCAGGGTGGTCAGGAACACCGGTCGCTTACCGAGCACGTTCAGGTCGATCAGCGGCTCGCGCACGATGCGAGCGGAGACGAACCAGGCGACCAGCAGAGCGGCGCCGCCGAGGCCGTAGGCGAGGGTCGAGCCGTCCCGCCAGCCCCAGGTGGGACCGAAGCTCACCGCGATGAGAACGCCGGCGATGCCGCCACCGAGCAGTACTGCGCCCAGCAGGTCGATCCTCGACCGCAACCGGATCGCCGATTCCTCGGTGCTGACCATGATCATCGCGCCGAGCACCACGAGACCGATCACGAAGAACCAGAAGATGCTTCGGAAGCCGTGGTTGTCGATCAGCCAGCCGGTGAGGAAGGGCGCGGGAATTGCGATGAGGCCCATGCCGCTGGTGGCGATGCTGACCGCGAGGGCGATGGTCTTCGCCGGGAAGACATCGCGGATCAGCGAGTAGCTGAGGAACAGGCACGGGACCAGCAGGCCCGAGAGCGAGCGGCCGAGGATCAGCACCTCGTAGCTGGAGGCGACAGCGGAGACCAGCGATCCGACCGCCGAGATCGCGACGCACGCGAGAAGCAGCTTGCGCTTGCCGTACATGTCGGCAAGCTTTCCGATCAGCGGCGCGGTCACGGCCCCGACTAGGAGGAACGAGGTGAGCAGCCAGGCGCCCTGCGTCGTCTGATAGTTGGCGGCGATCGAGGGGAGGGCCATCGAGATCATCATGTAGCTGACCGCGAGTAGCTCTAGCAGCAGCACGATCGAGGCTAGCGAGAAGATCAGCCTGGGTGTCCACCGTTGGGTGGCACCCGGCGATCCGCCCGGTTGAGTAACAGTGACCATCATCGTGTCCTTTCGGGATGCCTGCTCCGGACTGGTGAGTCGGATCGGACTACTGGTGGATCCCGGTGCAGTTGAGGGGTGATCGCATTCGCCCCGTCGTATCGGAGGACTGCGTAGTGGACATCACAGTTGGCGTATGGCTGTCGCACTATGCGTTGTCCCGCCCAGCGGGAGTTGAGCCATGCGAAAGATGTCGGCACAGCACCAAAAAGGGCTTCCGAGCTGGTAATTCGGGTGAGTAGCAGACTCGCTGTGTCGCGGCCAGTATGCGGGACGAAAAGACGAGCCCCGAGGCCGTGGCCTCGGGGCTCGTTTGGACTGTGCGCCGAAAGGCACTGGAGGCGGCCAAGTTCGGACGCCACCAGTGCCCAGTCGGGGCAGCTCAGTGCTTACGCGTGTGTGCCGCCGTCGATTCGGATCTCGGTACCGGTGATGAATGCGCCGTCGTCGGACACCAGCATCGCGATAACGCCGGCAACGGCCGCCGGACTGCCCATCGGCGCGCCGCCCGACTCGAGTTCGGCCGGCAGGATGGGGGATAGCTTCGCGAACAAGGTCCAATCGGCGTCCGCGGGAACGTATCCGCCTGTGGCATCAGTGATTCCGGACTTGACGCTGCCCGGCGCGACACACACCGACCGCAGGCCCGCGCGCCCATACTCGAGTGCGAGGGCATGGGTAAAGGATTGGATTCCGCCCTTGCTGGCGGCGTACGCGGCCATATAGGGGTGGGCGAACGACGCCGATGTCGAACTGAAGTTGACGATCGTGCTGCTCGGATTGTCGAGCAGGGCCGGGAGCGCCTCACGGACCACGAGGAAGGTGCCGGTCAGGTTTACCCCGATGATCTGATTCCACAGTTCGAGGCTGGTCTGGTCGGTATGCGAGGCACGCAGGATTCCTGCCGCATTCACGAGCGAGTCCAGCCCGCCCAGCGCAGCGAGGGCGGATCGGACGCCCCCGACCACCGACGACTCGTCGCCGATATTCATCTCCAGCAGCGTCAGCCGGTCTCCCGATCCCGACTCCTGCGCCTGTGCGAGGGTCTTTTCCAAGCCATCGGTGGATACATCCGCGGCAACCACGGATGCCCCCTCTGCCAACAGCCGCAATGCGGTGGATTGCCCGATTCCCGATGCCGCCCCCGTGACCAGAATCCGGCGGCCGTCCAGACGATTCATTTCCTTACCTACCTATCGAAATCATTGACCCATGACGTATTTGACGGTCGGGCCAGCGGTCCACCCGCCGTCGACGGCGATTTCGGACCCCGTGACGTACGCGGCATCGTCTGACAGCAGGTAACCAACGGCGCCCGCGATTTCCTCGGGGACGCCGACGCGGCCCATCGGCGTATTCGGATAGTTGCCTTCGCCCATTTGGATACCAAGCTCGGCGGTCATCGGTGTGTACGTCATTCCAGGGTGCACCGAATTGACCCGGATGCGGTCGGTTCCGAGTTCCACCGCGGCAATTTTCGACAATCCGCGCACACCCCACTTCGAGGCGCCGTAACCGGCGGTCAAGCCGAGCCCCATCAGTCCGGCTGCCGAGGAGATATTGACGATCGATCCGCCTCCGGCCGCGCGCATCGGCGCGATCACTGCTTGCATACCGTTGAACACTCCGACGAGGTTCACCTCGAGCACCGCGCGGAAATGGTCGACCTGCTCGTGTTCGATGAATTGCCCGGCCGATATGCCGGCGTTGTTCACCAGGCCCGTGAGAGCCCCGAATTCCGAGGTGGCAAATTCCACCGCCGACGCCCACTGGTCCGGATTGGTCACGTCAAGGTGCACGTACCGCGCAGAATCACCGAGCGCGTAGGCCGATTGTTTGCCCTCGTCGTCCAGCAGATCGGCCAGAACGACCTTGCCGCCGCGGTCGACGATGTGCCGGGCGAACGCGGCGCCGAGTCCCCGCGCGCCGCCGGTGACGATCGCTACCTTTCCTGCCAGCTGGGCCGAATTGTCTTTCATGTCAACAACTTTCTCTAGTGGTGCTCATCCGATCCGCCCGGGAACCGGTTCGCGGCGCAGGCCGTCGCTGCGCAGCGCACCGGATTCGGCGGCCTGCTCGATCGAGTCGCGCAGGGCCGTGCAGGTTGGTATCCAATTGCTGTGCTCACCCGCCGCGGCGCGCCGAGCGAACTCGGGGCAGGCCGATTCGGCATCGGCGAGCCACTGCACGCTCGTGTGCGTGGGGCTGTACTTCTCCACCAGCACGTGGTTTCGACACGTGTGGCACATGAGTTCCTGCATGGGGTGCTCCCTAGCGTGTCCCGGCGGCGTGCCGCGCGCCGATGAAGCCGAACACCATGGCCGGCCCGATCGTCGCGCCCGCGCCGGCATAGTCGTTGCCCATCACGGCGGCCGAGGTGTTGCCGGTGGCGTACAGGCCCTCGATCACGGTGCCGTCGACTCGCAGCACCTGGGCGTCTTCGTTGTAGACGAGTCCACCCTTGGTACCGAGATCTCCCGACTGCATGCGCACCGCGTAGTACGGCGCCTTGTCGAGTACGTCCATGGCGGGATCGGGCAACGTCGGGTCGCCGTAGTAGTTGTCGTAGTCGCTTTCGCCGCGTCCGAAGTCCTCGTCCTTGCCGTTGCGTGCGAACCGGTTGAACCGCTCGACGGTTTCACGCAACTGCGTGGGCGGCACGCCGATCGCGGAGGCCAATTGCTCGACGGTGTCCGCTCGGTGCATCAGCCCCGAATCGAACCACTCCTTCGGGAACTTCTGGCCGGGCATGATGCCACCGAACTGGTAGCGGTTCTTCGCTTTTCCGTCGAAGACGAACCAGATCGGGTCGTGGTTTCCGGCGATCTGCCGGTGCACGAACGTGACGTACGGTGCGGCCTCGTTGGTGAATCGCCGGGCCGTCTGGTCGACGATGATCGAGCGGGGAATGGACCGCTCCGACACCAGGACGGACATGACTCCGTCGGGTCGCTGGAAGGCCGGCATCCACCAGGCATCGTCCATCAGATCAAGGCCCGCACCTAGCTTTTCGCCGGCGATGATGCCGTCACCGGTGTTGTCGACCGAGCCCGCGCTGTAGTCGTCCTTCCCGCCCTCACGCAGGTACTTCTTGCGCATCTCGTCCCCGCGTTCGAAGCCGCCGCTCGCCAGCAGCACACCCTTGCGAGCCCGGATCTGCACTGTCGTGCCATTGCGCTGGGCGAGTACGCCGGTCACCGCTCCGGAATCGTCGGTGATCAGCGACTGCATCGGAGTGTTCAGCCACAGCGGAACGCCCGCCTGCTTGACGGCGAGCCGCAGCCGTCCGATCAGCGCCTGACCCAGGGTCTCCATGTGACGGCGCATGACGATGCTCTTGAACGCCCGCCAGCCGGTGCCGATGGCGGCGCGGCGCCCGGCCCACGTGCGCATCACCATGTTCAGCCGGACGAATTCCTTTGAGGTGATGTACAGCCCGGCCGGAGTGGCCAAAGCCGCTGGGCGAAGAGCCTTTTCGTCCTCACCGAGTAGCTTCAGGTCGAACGGCAGCGGCTCGATCGTGCGTCCGGCCGCGCGGCC
Organism: Aldersonia kunmingensis; assembly: GCF_001646865.1. GTDB lineage: Bacteria > Actinomycetota > Actinomycetes > Mycobacteriales > Mycobacteriaceae > Aldersonia > Aldersonia kunmingensis. Next base: position 86,798 of record NZ_LRRB01000001.1, read on the forward strand.
GCCGGGCTTTTCGGGGTGGTAGTCGGAATAGCCTGTGCACCATTGGAAGCGCATGTGCGGGCTGGTCCGCTCGAGGAATTCCATCGTCCGCGGCCCGTGGTCGATGAAGGCGTCGATGTTCACGGACGGGACGCGGTCTCCGATCACCGCGTCCAGGTAGCGGCGTACGTCCTCGCGGGTGTCTGCCAGGCCCTCCCGTTTGAGCGTCGGATTGTTCGGGATCCAGATGTTCCCGCCGGACAGCGCGGTAGTGCCGCCATAGACCGAGGCCTTCTCGATGATCAACGTGTCCAGGCCACTGTCGGCCGCCGCGAGGGCGCCGGTAAGTCCGCCGCAGCCGCTGCCGACGACGACGAAGTCGACCACGTGATCCCAGGTTTGTGTGCTCGCAGGCATTGCGTCTCTTTCTGCTGGAAGTCGCTCAGGCTGTTATTCGCTCAGCTGAGCGCGATGTCGTTCTGCGACCAGTAGGCACGCATGCTGGTGATTCGTGCCTGGTCGTCGAAGGTCATGACGTCGATGGGCTCGATCGTGATGGTCTGGTCACCGGTGTCGGTGCTGACCCGGAAGTGGAACGCCGCGCTGTTGCCGGCGACCCGAACGGTGAGCAGTTCGGTCTGGTTCTGCACAGCGTCGAGCTGGCTGTAGAACTTCTCAATTGCCTCGCGACCGACCACCGGTTCGCTGCCGACCGGATCCTCGAGCGTGGCGTCCTCGGCGTAGAGCGCGGCGATATCGGCGGACGTCCCG
>NZ_LRRB01000081.1 GCF_001646865.1 Aldersonia kunmingensis
AGTTGGAATATACGGCGTGGAACTGTTGGATTCAACGGCTCGGTTCGCGGTTAAGTAGAAGACATGGGCGCCACATCCCCGAACGGCGAAGCCGAGCAAGCCACCTTCAAGCGCGACACCCGGTACATCGCCACACGCATCACCGAGGACGGCCGCGACGGATATCCCGTCGCGCCGGACAGGTACCGCCTGATCGCGGCGCGCGCGTGCCCGTGGGCGAACCGCGCGCTCATCGTGCGGCGACTGCTCGGGCTCGAGGACGTCCTATCGCTCGGACTGTGCGGCCCCACCCACGACGAGCGCAGCTGGACGTTCGATCTCGACCCCGACGGCGTCGATCCGGTGCTGCAGATCCCGCGCCTGCGTGACGCCTACCTGGCACGCGACCCGGACTTCTCGCTCGGCGTCACAGTGCCCGCGATCGTCGATGTACCCACCGGTCAGGTGGTCACCAACGACATCTTCACCCTCACCGTCGACCTGTCCACCGAATGGACGAAGTACCACCGGCCGGGCGCGCCGCAGCTATACCCCGAGGCCTTGCGCGTCGAAATCGATGAGCTCGCCGAACTCATCTACCAGGACGTCAACAACGGCGTGTACCGCTGCGGCTTCTCGGGATCCCAGCGTGCATACGACCTCGCCTACGACAGACTCTTCGCCCGGCTCGACTGGCTCACCGAACGGCTTTCCACGCGTAGGTATCTGGTCGGCACGACGATCACCGAGGCCGACGTCCGGCTGTTCACGACACTCGTTCGGTTCGACGCCGTGTACCACGGGCACTTCAAGTGCAATCGCCGCAAACTCACCGAGATGCCAGTCCTCTGGGCGTATGCGCGCGATCTGTTCCAGACCCCCGGCTTCGGCGACACCATCGACTTCGGGCAGATCAAGACGCACTACTACGTGGTGCACACCAACCTGAATCCGAAGCAGATCGTGCCGAAAGGCCCCGACCCGACCGGCTGGCTCGCGCCGCACGGCCGGGATGAACTCGGCGGGCTGCCGTTCGGCAACGGCACGCCGCCGACGCCCCCTACTGCGGACGAGACGGTGCCGCCGCTGCACGCGCTGTCCTTCTGAGCTACTCCCCTGCGTAACTGCCGAAAGACCAGTAAACGCCCTCGGGATCGCGGCAGAGGAAATCGCGTCCGCCGTAGTCTTCGTCGCGAGGTTCGCGGACGATCTGCGCGCCGCCCTCGACCGCGCGGCGGTACAGATCGTCGACGTCGTCAGTGACGATGTAAATCGAGCCGACGCCGGGTGGCAGGTCGCTCAGCGCGCTGCCCTCGCGCACCGACCCCAGCATCAGTCCGCCACCGCCGGGCCAATCGAGTTGCGCATGTTCCACCACGTCGCCCTCGCCGTACACGGCGATCTCGTTGAATCCGAAGACGTCCACCAGGAATCGGATTGCCGCGCGCGCGTCGCGGTAGGACAGCGTCGGCCATACGGTCGTCTTCGCGCGGCTGGAACTCTCGTTGTGCTGTGTTGTTTCGGCCATGTTCGTCATGTCGTCGAGTGTTCGCCGTGCTCGGCGTCGGGATCTTGGATAAATGCGAAGACCTCGTTCTCGCGCCATGCCGACGGCGACATGCCGGCGAGTTCGCGCCACTCCCGGGCCATATGCGCCTGGTCGTAGTAGCCGCAGTCGGCGGCGACGACCGCGAGCGACGGGATGCTGCGGCGGCGCAGCTGATCGTGTGCGACCGAGAAGCGCGCGATCCGGGCCGACTCCTTCGGGGTGATCCCGTACTCGGCGGTGAACCGGTTGACCAGGTGCCGCCGGCTCCAGCCCACTTCCTGCGCGACATTCGCGACCCGATTCCGGCCACCGCTGCCGACGAGCAGCTGCCAGGCGCCGTGCACGGACGGATCGATGCCCAAATCGTCCCTACGGCCGATCTGCTCGGCGAGCCGCCGCATGAGCACCGCGTCGAGCACGTCGAACCGGGCATCCCACGAATCGAGTGCGGCGATCCGCTCGCGGAGTTCGCGTCCATCGGCACCGATCACATCGTCCAGATCGACGATCCATGCGCCGAGTTCCGCGGTCGGGACGCCCAACAGCGCTCGCGCACCCTGGGGCGTCAGCGAAAGCTGGATTCCGTGCTGATTGCCGTCGTGCACGATCGTCACCGGCGCACTCGCGATCCCGCTGGCCAGCGCCCCCCACCGGCCACCCGGTTGATGCGGCTGCGCGATAGGCCCGATCTCGATCTCATCACCGATCGTGATGACCACCGTCAGAAACGGCGACGGCATGCCGACATGGGTTCCCGGCGCGTACCCGCTGAGCCGGTAGCCGTCGTAATCGCGCAGGTATGGGCGCAATGCAGGGGCCGGCGCGCGCCGGGCGCCCGCAGAAATCGGGCTCACCGTTTCAGGGTATGCAGATATCGGGCTCGGGGTCGATCGGAATTCGAGCACCGCAGTAGTGCGGAACCGGGCGGGATCGGCGATCGTTGATCAGAACAACCCGTCCGGACAAACCCGGCGAGAAACGAAGGGCGAACAATGGCACGGCAGTCGAGACTCGATCGCACCGTGGTGTCACTCCTCGACAACGGCAGCAAGCTGCAGTCCCCGGCGGTGGACAAGTACGTCGAGCGACTGCGCCGCGCGCACCCCGACGAGTCGCCCGCGCAGATCATCGAGCGCATCGAGCACCTGTTCCTCAACTCCGTGACCGGGTCCGGCGCCGCGGTCGGCGCGACGGCAGCAGTCCCGGCAATCGGAACCGTGGCAACGCTCGCCGCCGCCGGCGCGGAGACCGTCTTCTTCCTGGAAGCGTCCGCGCTGATGACCCTCGCGGTTGCGTCGGTGCACGGCATCCACCCCGCTGACCACGAACAACGGCGTGCGCTGGTGCTTGCCGTTGCCCTGGGCGACAGCGGCGCGGCGATCATGGCGCGCACCCTCGGCAAGACGAACAAGACCTGGGTCAACGCGATCGGCGGCAAGATCCCCGGCATCAAGTCGGTCAACGAGACGCTGCTGCGCAAGTTCGTCACGCAGTACGCGGCGAAGCGCAGTGCGCTGCTGCTCGGCAAGATCGTGCCCGCCGGCATCGGCGCGGTGATCGGCAGCGTCGGCAACCGGGCGATCGGCAAGAAGACGATCGAGCACGCCCGGAGCACATTCGGCCCTGCACCGACCACGTGGCCGAACCGTCCGCCCGGCAATGTCGTGAATCTAAGGCCAGCGATCGAAGCGTAAAAGCTGCGTTCCGGTCACGCGAAAGTCGCGATCTGGTCACATGACCATTTGCCTGCTAGTGTTGCAGATCACATGGTGACGGCCTGCGGGCCACGTAGCGCGGAGGCGGAGTGCAATGGCGCACGATTCCGGCCCGTTGGGGCTGCACGTCGAGACCTACGGCAGGGGTTCACACACCCTGTTGCTGATCCACGGCTTCTCGGACAACATCTCCACCTGGCAGCGCGTGATTCCGGAGCTCGGCAGGGATTACCGGGTCATCGCAGTGGACCTGCCCGGCTTCGGCCGGGCCAGCCGTAGCTGGCCCACCCCGCTCGTCCCGGGCTATGTCGAGTTGCTGCGCGAGCTGCTCATCGCACACCGCACCGGACCGGTCACGGTCATCGGCAACTCGCTCGGCGCAGTCACGGCACTCATGCTCGCGACCGAGCATCCCGAACTCGTGCACCGCGTGGTGCTCGCGGACATGCCCGGCATCGACGGCATCCCGCGCTACTGGCACATGATCGGGAACCAGTTCACCGAACGCGCGCTGCGGCTGCTCTCCGTCGGCGTTCCCTCGCCGGTCCTGCAGCAGGTGCTGCAGCACGGGTACAGCCTCGCGGGCATGCGCCACCCGCGGCAGAACGGCAGCGACGAGATCCGCCGCGCCTGGGGCACGCATTATGCGGACAAGGCCCGCGCCCTGGACCTGTTCCCCATTGCGCGTCAGCTGTTCGAAGAGCTCCCGTCAATGCCGGTTCGGCGGATGGTGCGCGAGCTGACGATGCCGGTGCTGCTGCTGTGGGGCCAGCACGACGTACTCACCCCGTCGAGCAAGGCGCGCAGCTTCGTCAATGGCCCAGCCCGGCGCGTCGTGGTAATCCCGGATTGCGGCCACTGCCCACACCTGGACCGGCCCGAGGAGTTCCTGGCCACCGTGCGCCCGTTCCTCGAACAGTCATTCCTGCTCGCCGGCTGAGCGAAGCGAACCGACCACGCTGACTCGGTCACACCCAACTCCGAGCGGCGGCGAACGCCAGTAGGCTCGTGGCGATCCGGACACCGGAGACAACGACCACGACAGTTGGGCGGAGCCGACGATGAGTTCCACGTTCGCCCGACCGCACGGAATCGGCCTGAGAGCAATCGATCTCAGCAAGGAGTTCGGCCAGATCCGCGCGGTCGACGATCTGAGTTTTACGGTGCCGCCGGGTGCCGTCACGGCCTTTCTCGGACCGAACGGTGCGGGCAAGACCACCACGCTGCGGATGATGCTCGGGCTGATCCGGCCGACCGCGGGAATGGCGCTCTTCGATGACATTCCGTATGCGGGCCTTCCTTATCCGGCGCGAACGGTCGGCGCGGTGCTCGACACCGTCGGCCTGCACCCCGGGCGCACCGCGATCGGCCATCTCGAGATCTTCGCCGCCGCCATCGGTGTGCCCCGCGGCCAGGCCGCCCGGGTGCTCGCCCTCGTCGGTCTCGAGCGCTCCGCCCGAGCGAAGGTCCGCACGTTCTCCCTCGGCATGCGGCAGCGCCTGGCGTTGGCCACCGCACTGCTGGGCGAGCCGCGGGTGCTGGTGCTCGACGAACCGGCAAACGGCCTGGACCCCGAGGGCACCGCCTGGCTGCGGGAGTTCCTGCGTTCGTTCGCCGATCGCGGTGGCACCGTATTGATTTCGAGCCACATCCTGCGCGAGGTCGAGCACAGCGCGGACAACCTGGTCGTGGTGAGCCGAGGCGCCCTGGTCTACGAGGGTTCACTTGCCGCGCTGCGGCAGCGCAATCGCGGCCGGGTTCTGGTCGCGAGCGCCTCGCCCGCACGGCTGGCCACCGCGCTCGCCGCCAACGGGTACACCGACGCCCAGGTACAGCCCGACGGCCGGCTCGCGGTCGCGGGCTGTGGCGAGCCCGAGATCGGCGCCATCGCGCACGCCGCACAGGTGGAGATATTCGGCATGGCCACCGAGCAGATCGACCTGGAACAGATCTTCCTGTCCATGACCTCGGGTGCGAACGCGGCGCAACCGCTTATCGCCGGGTCCGAAACATATTGGCAGCCACCGAACCCGGGGTACCGCGATGAATACCGGGCTGCTCGTCTCCGAGTCGCGCAAGGTCACGACCCTCAATTTCTGGTGGGCCCTGCCGATCGCGCCCATCGTCGTCGGCATGTTCGCCAGCGCGATCTACGCGGCGCTGGCCGACTCCCTCGACCCGTATGGCGATTCGGGGCTGTCCACCGGCGCCGCAACCATCGGGATCTACTTCGCGCTGGCGTGGGTGATCCTGTTCGCCGGGATCTTCGGCGCAGTCAACGCGGGCACCGACTTTCGGCACAAGACGCTGACGCCGACGTTCCTCGTCGCGCCGCGCCGCGACAGCGTCGTCGCGAGCAAGCTGATCGTGACTGCGGTCGTCGGCCTCGCCTATGGCGTGCTGGCCGAGGCGGCCGGCGTGATCTGCATGTCGCTCTTCGGTGGCGGGCGGGTGGAGTGGTCGGGCACGTTTGCCGCGGTGCTCGCCGCCGGACTGGTCGCGACGGTGTGCTGGGCGCTCATCGGGGCCGGCCTCGGCCTACTGCTCGCCTCCCCGATTGGTGCCGCGCTCGCCCTGGTGGCCTGGTATCTGGTCGGCGAGATCACGGTCTCGACGATCAGCGCGGGGCTCGGCTTCCAGCGCCTCGGGGGTCTGCTGCCGGGCGGATCGACCTTGTCCACCGTCGCGGTCGGTTCGCTCGATGGCTCAGACGTATTCGTCTCGTGGCCGGCGGCGCCGGTGCTGCTGCTCGCGTGGACCGCGCTGTTCGCTGGTGGCGGCTGGCTCGCCGTGCGGGTCCGCGACGTGCTGTAGGGCGTGTCTCCCAATTTTCCTCGGATGCACCTGACAGGACAATCGTCGTCCAGCAAGGCGGAGGAGAAGCCGATACCGGGGTTGTATCGGCGCCGACGACAACGCAGCGGGGCGGCGATTGGACGCCAGGGGCGCCGAGAAGGAATTGGGAGACATGCCCTCGCACCGCCACCCGCTCCTGTCGGGCGCTCGGACTACCGTGGCGAGTAAATGACGAGCCACCCGGACCACCATCAGCAGGGCTGGATTCGCCGGTTGTGGCAGCGGTGCTGGTCGCAGCGCGGCGTGACGATCGGTGCCCTGACCGCGACGAGCGTCGCCGCCCTCGTCGAGATCGCCGGTCCGTTGCTAACCAGGAACGCCATCGACTCCGCGAGCGCGGGCATGGTGGACCGCATTCCGCCGATCGCGATGACACTTGTCGCGCTCGCCTTCGTCCGGTTCGGCTGCCAATTCGCGCGGCGCATGCTGGCCGGCAAGCTTTCGCTCGGCGTCCAGCACGATCTGCGGCTCGAACTGCTGGGCTCGCTGCAACGGCTCGACGGACGCGGTCAGGACCAGATCCGAACCGGGCAGGTCGTTTCCCGGTCCATCACCGATCTGCAGCTGGTGCAGGGGCTGCTCGCAATGGTGCCGCTGTCGGCGGGGGCACTCCTGCAGTTCGTGCTCGCGCTGGTGGTGATGGCGTGGCTGTCGCCGCTGCTGACGCTCGTGGCGCTGACGATCGTGCCCGCGGTCATCGTGGTCGTGTACCTGGTGCGGCCCAAGCTGTTCGCCGCGACATGGTCGGCGCAGCAGCGCGCGGCCGACCTCGCCCAGCACGTCGAGGAAACGGTCACCGGCGTCCGCGTGGTGAAGGGTTTCGGGCAGGAGGCCCGGGCAGTCGAGACGCTGGAACGGCATGGCCGCCAGCTCTACGCCGAGCGGATGCGGGCCGCGCGCATCAACGCCCGATTCGCACCGAGCATGGCCAGCCTCCCGCAGCTGGGCCTCGTCGGTGTCATTGCTCTCGGCGGCTGGCTGGCGATGCGTGGTTCTATCAGCATTGGCACCTTCCTGGCCTTCGCCTCGTACGTCGCGACAATGACCAGCACCACCCGCACGATTTCCTCGGTCGTGATCATGGCCCAGCTCTCCCGCGCGGCAGTAGAGCGTGTGTACGACGTGATCGACACCCGGCCCGAGGTCGCGGACCCAGCCTCGCCGGACGCGCTGCCAGACGGCCCGCTCGGCGTGCGGATCAACAACGTCCACTTCGGTTTCGACGGTGACCGCGACGTATTGCGCGGGCTGGACCTCGATGTCGCGCCCGGCGAGAGCGTCGCGCTCGTCGGGCGCGCCGGGTCTGGCAAGACCGCGCTGTCATTACTACTGCCACGGTTCTACGCACCGCACGCCGGGCATATCGCACTCACGGCCAACGGCAGTTCGGTCGATATCGCTCAGGCCCGCGGCGATGATCTACGCAGCGCGATCGGGCTCGTTTTCGACGAGCCCTTCCTGTTCTCCGACACAATCGCCGCCAACATCGCGCTCGGCCGCCCCGACGCGAGCGCCGAGGAGATCCGGAACGCGGCGAAGATGGCCGCGGCCGATCAGTTCATCGAGGAGTTGCCCGACGGCTACGACAGCGTGGTCGGCGAACGCGGACTAACGCTGTCCGGCGGGCAGCGGCAGCGCATCGCGCTGGCCCGTGCGCTGCTCGTCGAGCCGCGGGTGCTGATTCTCGACGACGCCACCTCCGCGGTCGACGCCGAAACCGAGGCGGCGATATTCGATGCGCTCGGCTGGGCGGGCGCGGGCGGCAGTGTCGATGCGCGCTCCGCAGGCTCCGGCGGCAGTGCCGATGCGCGCTCCGCAGGCTCCGCGCGGGCGGGCCGCACCACGTTGATCCTTGCGCACCGCCGATCCACGCTGATGCTGGCCGATCGGGTCGCGGTGCTGGACGAGGGCCGCATCCTCGATGTCGGCACCGTCGCCGAACTCGACGATCGGTGTGCACTGTTCCGAACTTTGATGTCCGCGGACGGCGAGCCCTCCGGACAGGCCGATTCGCTTGCCACGGAACCTGATTCGATCGCGACCAACGGCTCGCACGATGGTGCGCGACTCTGGCCGGAGGTGAGTGAGGACGGCGAGGGCTCGCGGGTCATCGCGGCCGGCGATGGCGGCGGCCGCGCAGCGGGCCGTGGAGGCGGTGGCCGGTCCGGTGGCGGCGGACCGATGTCCGGCGCAATGGGTGCCATGGCCGCGACCCCGGAACTGCGGGCCGCGGTCGACGCGTTGCCGCCCGCGATCGAAGACCCCGAGTTGGACACCACCCGGCTCCAAAAGCCCGATCCGGCATTCCGGCTCGCCCGCCTACTGCGCCCCGTCCGGGGACTGCTCATCGCGGTGATCGCCTGCCTGGCACTGGATTCGATGATCTCGATCGCCTTCCCCGCGGTGGTGCAGCGCGCGATCGACCACGGCGTGATCCCGGGCAACCCAGACGGGCTGTGGACCGCGGTCGCGTTCGGTGTGGTCCTCGTCGTGGTGGATTGGCTGCTGCTCACCCGGATGACGGTGATCACCGCGCGCGCCGGGGAGCGGGTGCTGTTCGCGCTGCGGGTGCGCTCGTACGCCCACCTGCAGCGGCTCGGCCTGGATTACTACGAACGCGAACTGTCCGGCCGGATCATGACCCGGATGACCACCGACGTCGACGCGCTGTCGACGTTTTTGCAGACCGGGCTGTCCACGGCAGTGGTCAGCGTGCTCACCGTGTTCGGTATCTCGGCCGCCCTGCTGATCACCGACCCGCAACTCGCGCTCGTCGCGCTGTCGGTGGTGCCGCCGCTATTGGTGGCGACGTTCGTCTTCCGGCGAGTGTCGTCGGTGGCGTACGCGGTCTCGCGGGAGCGCGTGTCGATCGTCAACGCCGATTTCCAGGAGAACATCGCCGGGCTCCGAGCCGCCCAGGCCTACCGCCGCGAGGCCGGCGCCGCGCAGCGATTCGCCGAGCGCGCCGAGAGCTACCGTTCGGCCCGGATGCGGTCACAACGCGCGATCTCGATCTACTTCCCGCTCGTCGCGCTGCTGTCCGATCTCGCGCTTGCCGCGGTCATCTACGCCGGCGCCCATCAGGTCGCCAGCGGCACGACGAGCGCGGGCGTGCTTATCGCGTTCGTGCTCTACCTCGGTCTGCTGTTCGGCCCGATCCAGCAGCTCTCCCAGGTCTTCGACGGCTACCAGCAGGCGCGCGTAGGCCTCACCCGGATCGGCGACCTGCTGGCGACCCGCAGCTCCATCGAATCCGCACTCGACGGCGCGGCAGACACCCGGCCGATCACCGGTCACCTGCGCGGTGACGTCAACCTCGACCACATCCGCTTCCGCTACGCGGGTTCGTCCACCGACGCGCTGTCCGACATCCACCTCGAGATCCCGGCCGGGTCGACGGTCGCGCTTGTCGGGCGGACCGGCGCGGGCAAGTCGACGGTGGTCAAGCTGCTCGCCCGGTTCTACGACCCGACCGATGGCGCGGTCCGGGTGGACGGCGTCGATCTGCGGAACTACGACCTCGCGGAGTACCGCGGCCGGCTCGGCGTCGTGCCGCAGGAAGCGCATCTGTTCACGGGTGACGTGGCGAGCAATATCGCCTACGGGCGTCCGGACGCGAGCCGTGCGCAGATCGAGGCGGCAGCCCGCGCGGTCGGTGCGCTCGACACGATTTCCGCACTGCCGCTGGGCATGCGACAGCCGATCGGTGAGCGCGGCCAAGGCCTGTCCGCCGGGCAGCGACAACTGGTCGCGCTCGCCCGCGCGGAGCTCGTCGACCCGGACCTTTTGCTACTCGACGAGGCCACGGCGACCCTCGACCCGGCGACTGAGCGCAAGGTGCTCGACGCCAGCGACGCGCTGCTGCGGCGGCGGACCGCCGTGGTTGTCGCACATCGCCTGGTGACAGCTGCCACAGCAGACGTCATTGTCGTAGTCGATCACGCTAGGATCATCGAAGTCGGCGAGCATGCGACGTTGCTGCGAGCTGGAGGTCATTACGCCCGGCTGTGGGGGGCCGCGCAGGGCCGAAGCGGAATATTTTCGTATCCGGAAGAGTCTTAAGTCTGGGGTGCGGAAGCGCTGTGCGCGCTGCCACAAGCGGCGCGTCCCGACCATGCGACAGCCAACGGCGGCGGGAATACGCGCACGGTCAGGTCGAGAGGATTAGCCTCGAAGACACAGGCTCCGATACTCCAGGGCTTTGTGTAACAGAGAAAAGAGGCGAACCTCTGCCGTGAGCAGCTCCACAACGCAGTTCGGTCAGAACCAGTGGCTGGTAGACGAGATGTACCAGCGGTTCAAGGAGGACCCGTCGTCGGTCGACGCCAGCTGGCACGAGTTCCTCGCCGACTACACGCCGGAGCCCGCCGAAGGCGGTAACGGCCAAGCCACCTCGCCCGAGAACGGCGCCGCCGCCGAGCCGAAGACCGCACAGCCCGCAGCCAAGCAGGAGCAGCCCGCGAAGCAGGCGCCCGCAACAGCCGCGGCCGAGGCGCCCAAGAAGCAGCCCGAGGCCCCGAAGAAGCCCGTCGCCCCGCAGCCGAAGGCCGCAGCCTCCACAACTCGCGAGCCGCACACCACGCCGGCACCCGCGTCCAACGCCGCGAAGACCTCGGGCGCACCGAAGCCGCCGAAGGATGCCGAGCCCGCCGGTGTGAGCACCCAGGTGCTGCGCGGCGCCGCTGCCGCAGTTGCGAAGAACATGTCCGCGTCGCTGTCGATCCCGACCGCGACCAGCGTGCGCGCCCTCCCGGCGAAGCTGATGATCGACAACCGTTTGGTCATCAACAACCATCTCGCACGCACCCGCGGCGGCAAGATCAGCTTCACCCACCTGCTCGGCTACGCGATCGTCCAGGGCATCAAGAAGTTCCCGAACATGAACCGGCACTTCGCCGAGATCGACGGGAAGCCCAACTCGGTCACGCCGGCGCACACCAACCTCGGCCTCGCGATCGACCTGCCCGGCAAGGACGGCAACCGCACGCTCGTCGTCGCCGCCATCAAGGGCTGCGAGGAGATGACCTTCGGTCAGTTCCACGCCGCCTACGAAGACATTGTCCGGCGCGCGCGTGACGGCAAGCTCACTGCCGAAGACTTTGCGGGCGTGACTGTTTCCCTGACCAACCCGGGCACGATCGGCACGGTGCACTCGGTGCCGCGGCTGATGCCGGGCCAGGGCGCGATCATCGGCGCCGGCGCGATGGAATACCCGGTCGAGTACCAGGGTGCGAGCGACGAGAAGATCGCCGAGATGGGCGTCGGCAAGCTGATGACGCTGACCTCCACCTACGACCACCGCATCATCCAGGGCGCCGAGTCCGGCGACTTCCTGCGCACGCTGCACAACTTGCTGATCAGCGACGAGTTCTACGACGAGATCTTCCATCAGATGGGGATCCCGTACGAGCCGATCCGGTGGCGCAAGGACGTGTACGTCCGCGGCATCGACAAGAACACCCGCGTGCTCGAACTCATTGCCGCGTACCGCAACCGCGGCCACCTGATGGCCGACAGCGACCCGCTGCGTCTGGTCAAGGACAAGTTCCGCAGCCACCCCGATCTCGACGTCATCACCCACCAGCTCACGTTGTGGGATCTCGACCGCGAGTTCAACGTCGCCGGATTCCACGGCGAGGAGCGGATGAAGCTCCGCGAAGTTCTCTCCGTGCTGCGCGACGCCTACTGCCGTCACATCGGCGTCGAGTACATGCACATCCTCGAGCCCGAGCAGCTGCGCTGGCTGCAGGAGCGCGTCGAGCAGAAGCATGTCAAACCGACTGTGGCGCAACAGAAGTACATTCTGAGCCGACTCAACGCGGCTGAGGCGTTCGAGACCTTCCTCCAGACCAAGTACGTCGGCCAGAAGCGCTTCTCGCTCGAGGGCGCCGAGGCGGTCATCCCGATGATGGACTCGGTGATCGACCGCAGCGCCGAGCATGCGCTCGACGAGGTTGTCATCGCCATGCCGCACCGCGGCCGGCTCAACGTGCTCGCCAACATCGTCGGCAAGCCCTACTCCACGATCTTCACCGAGTTCGAGGGCAACATGAACCCCTCGGCCGCACACGGCTCGGGTGACGTGAAGTACCACCTCGGCGCCGAGGGCACCTACATCCAGATGTTCGGCGACAACGACATCAAGGTCTCGCTCACCGCAAACCCTTCGCATCTCGAGGCGGTCGACCCGGTGCTCGAAGGCCTGGTGCGCGCCAAGCAGGATCTGCTCGACAAGGGCGACGGCGCGGACGGCTTCTCGGTCGTGCCGCTGATGCTTCACGGCGACGCGGCTTTCGCCGGCCAGGGCGTCGTCGCGGAGACGCTCAACCTCTCGATGCTGCGTGGCTACCGCACCGGCGGCACCATCCACATCGTGGTGAACAACCAGGTCGGTTTCACCACCGCGCCGGAGTACTCGCGGTCGAGCGAGTACTGCACCGATATCGCGAAGATGATCGGCGCACCGATCTTCCACGTGAACGGTGACGATCCGGAGGCGTGCGTCTGGGTCGCTCAGCTCGCGGTCGACTTCCGCCAGCGGTTCCACAAGGACGTCGTGATCGACATGATCTGCTACCGGCGCCGTGGCCACAACGAGGGCGACGACCCGTCGATGACGCAGCCCTATATGTACGACGTGATCGACACGAAGCGCAGCGTCCGCAAGAGCTACACGGAGAGCTTGATCGGCCGTGGCGATATCTCGCTCAAAGAGGCCGAAGACGCTCTGCGCGACTACCAGGGTCAGTTGGAGCGGGTCTTCAACGAGGTGCGCGAGCTGGAGAAGTATCCACCGGAGCCGAGCGAATCGGTCGAGTTGGACCAGACGATCCCGCACAAGCTCGTCACCGCCGTGGACAAGTCGGTCCTGCACCGAATCGGCGATGCGTTCGTGAACGTGCCGGATGGTTTCTCGGTGCACCCGCGCGTCAAGCCGGTACTCGACAAGCGTCGCGAGATGGCTTACGAAGGCAAGGTCGACTGGGCATTCGCCGAGTTGCTGGCCTTCGGCACGCTGGTCGACGAGGGCCGCTCGATTCGTCTGACCGGTCAGGACAGCCGCCGCGGCACGTTCAGCCAGCGGCACTCGGTGTTGATCGACCGCCGCACCGCCGACGAATACACCCCGCTGCACAACATCGGCAGCGAGAGCCCCGGCCGCTTCGCCGTGCACGATTCGGCTCTCAGCGAGTTCGCGGCGGTCGGCTTCGAGTACGGCTACTCGCTGGGTAACCCGGACGCACTGGTGCTCTGGGAGGCTCAGTTCGGCGACTTCGTCAATGGCGCGCAGTCGATCATCGATGAGTTCATCTCCTCCGGTGAAGCGAAGTGGGGCCAGCTCTCGCAGGTCGTGCTGCTGCTGCCGCACGGACACGAGGGCCAGGGCCCGGACCACACCTCGGGCCGAATCGAGCGCTGGCTGCAGCTGTGTGCCGAGGGCTCGATGACGGTCGCGGTGCCTTCCACCCCGGCGAACTACTTCCACCTGCTGCGTCGCCATGCCCGCGACGGCATCCGGCGCCCGCTGGTGGTGTTCACACCGAAGTCGATGCTTCGCAACAAGGCCGCGGTCAGCAATGTCGAGGACTTCACCGATGGCAAGTTCCACTCGGTGTTCGACGAGCCGACCTACGAGACCGGCGACGGCGACCGCAGCAAGGTCAAGCGGGTTCTGCTGACGAGCGGCAAGATCTACTACGAGTTGCTCGCGCGCAAGCACAAGGAGAACCGCGAGGACGTCGCGATCGTGCGGATCGAGCAGCTGTACCCGATTCCGGAGTTCCGCATCGCCGAGGCGATCGACCGCTTCCCGAACGTCAACGACGTCCGATGGGTGCAGGAAGAGCCGGCGAACCAGGGTGCCTGGCCGTACTTCGGCCTGATGCTCCCGGAGAAGCTGCCGGAGAAGCTCAGCGGAATCCGCCGGATCTCGCGGCGCGCGATGTCCGCACCGTCCTCGGGCTCGAGCAAGGTACATGCCGTAGAGCAGCAGGAGATTCTCGACGAGGCCTTCTCGCCGACCAAGTAAGTCGCAATCGGGCGTTCTCCCGATGACCAAAACGTTATGTGCATCACATTTTGACCCCTCGGGTGCGGGGACATAGGCACGGCTCGCCAATCGGCCTACGCGGGCTGAAACGGGCAGTAACGGGCAGTAACGGGCAGTAACGGTACGGTCGCGTACGACTATTACCCATATGTCAAGCTGCGTTAACTCCGCGGGGGTGCGTTATTGGCTGCCCTGGCGGCTCTTCGCGGACTGGATCCACATCGCGCTTGCTGGGAACTGCCAGGAAGTTCCCAGAAATGGGGAGACACAGAACCGGGATCGAACTGTTACAGTATTGCGACTGCCGGGGGCCCGACGAAGGTCAACACACATAGAAGGACTCGAATGTTCAAGACTCGAAGCTGGTTCGATAGCACCATCAACAACAACACCACCAACAACGTTGACACGACGATCAACATGGTGATGCAGGCCCTCGTCCTCGATCTTGGAAGCAGCAACCTCGGCAGCGGCAGCTCCCTGTTCGGCCCCTCCTAACCAACCGCGGCCGGACGGCACCTGCCGTTAGACGATGCCCTCGAACGACTGCCCGGGTCGCAACGCGACCCGGGCAGTCGTTTGTTCCGGAGGCGGTAGCGGTATCCCGAGCGGCCGGCGGCATCCGGCACGCGGTGGAACGACAGGTAATCCTCGATGAGGCATTCTCGCGAACCAACTGAATTGACGTCCCTGCCCCTCATCCGGGTCGAACTGCGCCAACGCGCATCGTTCGACCCGGACGCTTGGTATCTGGACCTCCCCGCAATCGCCGAGTTGCGCACGGTGGGCCTCGATTTCGAGGCCCCGATCACCGTGATCGTCGGGGAGAACGGCTCGGGCAAGTCGACGTTGCTCGAGGCCATCGCGGGCCACTGGGAGAGCAGCCTCACGGGCCTGGAGTACCACCCGTGGTCGGCCGGCACGAGTCCCGAGGACACCGACCTCCGCGAACATCTGCAATGTATCGGCGCCGATCCCCGGCCACAGGGCGGCTGTTTCCTGCGCGCCGAGGCGATGCACACGGCTTTTTCCCGGGCCGACACTGCCCGGCCGCGTGACACCGATCAGGCGCTCAATCAGCTATCGCACGGCCAATCGTTTCTGCGCTACGTCGGGGATCGCCCGATCGAGCAAGGGCTGTGGGTGCTCGACGAACCCGAGGCAGCGCTGTCCTTCCACGCCTGCCTGGCCCTCATCGCGGTGCTCGGCGAGCTCGCCGCCGAGGGCTCACAGGTGATCATGGCGACGCACTCCCCTGTCCTCGCCGCATGCCCGGGCGCCGACATCTGGGAACTCACAGAGACCGGCATCGACGCGCGCCAATGGGATGAGTTGGACATGGTGCGCAACTGGCGCGCGTTCCTCGACGAGCCGCAGCGTTACCTACGTCACCTTTGAGCCACTGCGGACAGCGCGAATTCCCGCTGTTACCAGCAGATTTGCGGGATGCCACCAATCCTGGCGGGTGATTCCCTCCGCGCGGGGGTGTTTAGTGTGCGCTCGCTCGTGCAAAGCCTCTGTCGCTGGACGTTGTTGGGCGCGCGAGATCGCGTGCCCGCAGCGAAAGTGTAAGAACAGAAGGGAAATACATGATTCCGGTCATTATCGACACTGGCAGTGCAGCACTGAACGGCACCTTTGACGTGGCGGCCGCCGCCTGGAACGGCTTGGTCTCCACGTTGTTCACCGGATCGTTCGGCGCCTGATCGCCGAAGTCGTTGGACCGAACAGGTCTTCGTCTGCCCGGGCCGCTCGGCGGCCCGGGCAGGTTCCTGTCCGGGCGGCTCTGCGAAGCCGCAGCGAATCTTCCGCTGGATGACAAATGTTTCGATTGAGCTTTCATCGCATCTCGAACGAAATCTATAGGTGAAATCACGCGGTTTCGGGTCTACGGTGAAACCTCGTCGGCGAAACTCAGAAACGCCGAAAAGATCGGCGAAGCGACAGAGAGGACCTCATATGGGATCGGTCACGGGATCACTCGAAACCATCTTCAATTTCGGTCTAGACCAGGTTCAGGCCTGGGGACACCTCTTCCTCGGCCTGCTCCAATCACTGCCAGGCGGTTCCCTCTGACAGTCTTCAACCCAGCGTTGCCGTTGCCCGGGTCCGGTCTGGACCCGGGCAGACGCATTCTTGCCACCGGCGCGTGGCGCGTACCGCGGGATATAGCGGCCGAGCAGGCCTGCGCCCAGTCCCGACAATCCGGATACCGTGAAGATCGCGACCGGTAGCGAAACGAGTGCCACCACAAGCGATATCGAGAGCGGCCCCAACAGAAACCCCGCGTCGTGGGTGAGCCGCCACGCGGCGAGGAACTCGGCACGCCCGGTGTCCGGTGCAATATCGGCGCCAAGCGTCATGATCACGCCGTTACCGAAGCCGTTGCCAATACCCATCACCACCGCAACCACGGTGAACGCAATCGCGTTGTCGGTGAACGGCACTGCGAAGTACGACACGGCAAGAATGATGATCGAGGGCAGGGCGACGAACGCCCTTCCGAAGCGATCCATCAGGTGCCCCGCGGGATATGAACACGCGACGTCGAGCGCGGCGCCGATCCCGAAGATCAGGCTTGCGGTCGCGGCCGACATGCCGAGATGGTGTGCCCATAGCGGCAGCACAGCCTCCCTGGACGCACGAGCGACGCCGAGCAGCAGCGATCCGGCACCCAGCGAACTCAGTAGTTGGCGGTGATCGGCGAACACCCTGCGCAGCGAGTGTGGTGACGCGACCGCTCCGGCGCCCTCCGGGTCCGGCAGCCTGGCCATCAGGGCTCCCGAGACGATCACCGCGATCAGTTGCACCACGAACCCGCCGCGCACGCCGAGCCCCCAGATCGCTAGGGCGCCGAGCAGCGGTCCGACGAAGAAGCCGAACCTCATCGCGCCGCCGAACAGCGACATCGCCCGCGCACGCCATGCGAACGGAACCGCGAGCGAGAGGTAGTTTTGCCGGGCCAGGCCCCATACCGAGTTGGCCAGGCCGACCGCGAGGATGCCGCCGCACAGCCACCACACCGTCGGCGCGAAGATGCAGACGAGCACACCGACCGTGGCCACGCTGCTTGCGACGATGATCGAGCGGCGCTCGCCCAGCCGCGCGACCACCTGGCCGGCCTGCAGGTCACCGAGCACCTGACCCAGCCCGACAAGCGCGACGGTCAGTCCGGCCAATGCGACGCCAGCGCCGAGGTCGAGTGCGGCGAGCGTCATCACCGGCGCGGCGGCGCCCATGCCGATGCCGTAGGCCGCGGCCGGGATGTACACGGTCGATGCCAGGGCAGTGAGTGGATTGGCCGACGAAGTATCGCTGGACAAGGCGGTCTTCCTTCGATTCGCACAAAGCAGGGGATGCCTGAAGTTTCGGCGAAATCGTTGCTTCAGCGAAGGGTTCGGCGCGGGGTGATCCGATTGCGGCGGATCGAAACTAGCCGAACGGCTACTTCCCCGGCGGAACCGTGCGATTGTCTCCGGCATGGGGATCCGGAAGATCATCAGGAAGAACGCGAACATGACTCGCGCGCTCCGGTTGGGCGTGCTCGCCACCGCGATGGCCGCAGTACTTCAGGGCGGTGTTGTCGCGACCGCACACGCCGATCCCGCACCTGAACTGCCACTTCCCGTGCCCAACCAGTTCCTCATCGATGCGATCCGGGGCGCGCTGCAGGGTCCTGCCGCAAGCCCACCGGGGACCAACGACTGGTCATGCAAGCCCTCGGCCGCGCACCCCGAGCCGGTCATCCTTATCCATGGCTTCCTCGCCAACCGCAACGACAATTGGCAGACCTACGGACCGCTGCTCAAGAACAGCGGGTACTGCGTGTTCGCGCTCACCTACGGCTCCCCCGATGGCAACCCCGATGCGCTGATCGGCGGACTGGCACCGATGGAGACCAGCACGGCAACGCTGGATGCGTTCGTCGACCGGGTGCGTCAGGCGACCGGCGCGCCGAAGGTCGCACTGGTCGGGCACTCCGAGGGCGCAACCATGCCCTATTGGTACATCAAGTCCGGTGGTGCGCCGAAGGTCTCGAAGATGATCGGACTAGCGCCTGCCGTCCACGGCCTCGGCGGCCAGGAACTCGCTGCCACCGGCATCGACACCGGGTCCGCCGGCGATCCGTCGGCGTTCCAGTTCCTCGCCACGTCCCCGTTCATTCGGCAACTCAACGCGGGCGGGATCACCGTGCCCGGCGTCGCGTACACGCAGATCGTCACCCGCTACGACGAAATGATCCTCCCGTATACGGCGGGGATCATCACCGAACCGGGCTCGATCAACCACACCGTCCAGGACTTCTGCCCCCAGGACTTCGCCGACCACCTGTCGATCAACTCCGACCCGACGACGGCCCAATTGGTCCTCAACGCACTCGATCCCGCAAACACGCGGCCCGTTCCCTGCACCCTGGTGTTGCCGGCGATTGGAGTGCCGCCGAGCGGTTTGGGTGGGTAGCGCGGTTCGTTCGACCTAACCCGCGACGGTGGCCTTCGCCCAGCCGTAGTCGGCCTTGCCGGCCGGGGTCCGCTTGACCTCGTCGACGAACGAGACCTTGCGCGGGATCTTGTAGCCGGCGAGCGATGTGCGGCAGTGGTTCTGGATGTCCTCGAGTGTGAGCTCAGGGGTATCGGGATAGGTCGCGATCACCGCTGCCACCTGTTGGCCCATGCGCTCGTCGGGAATCGGAACGACGAGCGCATCGAAAACCGACGGATGCGCGTGCAGTGCGGCCTCGACCTCTTCGGCGAAGACTTTCTCGCCGCCCGTGTTGATACATTGCGAGCCGCGGCCGAGGAAGACGATGGTGCCGTCGGCCTCGATCTTGCCCATATCGCCGAGCACCGACATTCGGACGCCGTCGGCGCGAGTGGGGAAAGTCCGTGCGGTCTTTTCCTCGTCCTTGTAGTAACCGAGTGGGACGCCACCGATCCGGGCGATGTAGCCGATGTCGTCCGAACCGGGCGCGATCTCGTTCAGCGCCTCGTCCACCAGGATCATCTTGGGGGAAGGCGGCATTCGGAGGGTGCCGGCCTCGTCGATCGTGAAGGCGCCATCGTTGCCCGATTCCGAAGCGCCGAAGTTGTCGCGCAGCAGTAGATCCGGCTTCACAGCAAGCATGCGGTCACGGACGCTGGTCGACCAGAGCGCCCCGCCCGAGGTGACCGAGAACAGCGAGCCGAAGTCGACCTCACCCTGCCTGCGTTCCATCTCATCGACCAGCGGCAGACCCATCCCGTCGCCGACGATAAGGATCACATTCAGTGATTCCTTCTCGATCGCGTCGACGACCGTCGCCGGAATGAAATCGCGCTGGAGGACGACACGGGCACCGAGCGTGAAGAAGGTGAACAGGGAGTACAGCGCGGCACCGTGCATCAGCGGCGCCGCAATGAGGAATGCCATTTCCGGGAATTCCTTTGCCGCCTCCGCGATCTCGGCAAGGTCGCGCCGTGGTTCGTCGCCGTACGGATTTCCGCCGGACAGCGGCTTACGGAAGAAGTCGTCGTGTCGCCACATGACGCCCTTGGGGTATCCGGTGGTTCCACCCGTGTAGAGCAGGTAGAGATCATCGCCGCTACGAGCGGCAAATTCTGCGACAGCGGGTAGCTCGTGCGCGCGGCCGAAAGCGACGACGGATACGCCGCGAGCCTCTGCGGCCGCTCGAAGAGCGGCGGTCGTTTCCCCAACCACGATCACCGTGCGGAGCACCGGGCACTGATCGAGGATCGTTGCGAGCACGTTCTGATGTTCGGCAACTTCGACCACGACGGCGACCGAGTCGGAGTTGGTGAAGATGTACTGAAGTTCGGCAGGCGTATACCGGTAGTTGACGTTGATCGGCACCGCGCGGATCTTGATCAGGCCCAGGATGCTGGTGACGTGCTCGACGCTGTTCTTCAGGAACAGGGCGACGTGCTCGCCCGCCGAGACGCCGGCCTCTGCGAACATCGCCGCGGTCTTGTTTGCCTCGCCGCTCAACGCCGCGTACGAGATGTTCTCACCCTCGTAGCTCAGCGCGACGCGGTCTGGCACTGCGGCAGCAGTCGCTTCGAAGACGTCCGCAAGGTTGAACTGCATCGGTTTCCTTTCGTCGTCGACGCGATGTCGAAGAGATCGCCTCAACCTAGAACTTGTTCCACCTGTCCGAAAGTCTACGAACATCGTCCCGACCCGCCGCGTCGCGGCACGACGCGATCACTCCGATAGGACCGATCCGCGACTGTTCAGGGGCTCAGGCGGTCATGGGTTCAGTCGGCACACCATTGCAGTTGCGCGGACGTCCTCGCCGACGCAGGACCAGACGTTTATTTGCGAATCCGTGGTCTCGGTGCGGAGCGTCACCGATTCCCCGAGCGTGATCGGCTTGCGATATTCGATGACTGCCCGGTACGGAGGTTCGGCGAGCTGAGGGTAATGGGCCAGCACCTCAGGTATGGCATGCCAATAGGCCGAGTTGGTGACGTGCTCGAACGAGTCGATATCGGTGTGCCGCAGCGGAATGGATATTCATCGGCATCGACGGTGAATGTCTTGGGGAGACGCGGACGCCATCTGAGCCGGTGGTTGTCGGTCGTCGTTGCCATCCTGTTGAAGAACTCGTCGGCCAACAGCGACGGGGCTGGTCCTTTCCTGAAAGAACGCACGATTCGTCAGGACTGCAACTGCGCCGCGAGCTCCGGAGTGAGCGCCACCGCCGGCAGTGCCCGGAAGTTGAGCTCGATCAGCTCCTCACGAGTGATCTGCTTATCACGCAGCCAGCTGATCGTGGTCTCTTCGAGGAACGCGATCCAGCCGCGCACCGCCAGTTCCAACTGGGCGCGCCCTTCCACCGGGAATGGCAGGTTGTCCACGATGCGGGCCGCATTGGCCGTGCGGTTGGCCTCGAACACGGCGACAAACTCCGGATCCGCGCTGGCTGGGCCACGTAGCTGCGAGATATAAGCCTCGCGGTTCTCGACGACGTAATCGACGTAGCGCTCGATCGAATCGCGCAGCATGTCGAACGGTTCGAGATCGCGATTCGGCTCAGTCGCCTCGAGCAGCATCTCGCTTGCGCGACGCACGATCGCGAGGTGGAAGTCGCGCTTGGAAGAGAAGTAGTGGAACAGCAGGCCCTTCGAGATGCCGGCTTGTTTGGCGATCTCGTCCACCGAAAGCGCCTCGAGTCCGCGCGACGCGAGCATCTCCACGCCCAGCTTGATCAGCTGCGCGCGGCGTGCCGCGGGGGCGAGTCGAACTCGTTTGATGTCCATCGGTTGCCACTCTAATTGAATCCAGGTCAATAGCTATTGACTACTACTCAGCAGTTCTCTACCCTACGTTATATGAGTCTTCCAGTTACAGATAACTCTGCAGCCGCGGAATCCGTGCCCCGCCACGTACGCACGCTGATCATCGGAAGCGGCTTCGCCGGACTCGGCGCCGCGATCAAGCTGCAGCAGGACGGCCATAGCGACTTCGTCGTACTCGAGCGGTCGAACGAGGTCGGCGGCACCTGGCGCGACAACACCTACCCCGGTGCGGCCTGCGACGTGCCGTCCCATCTGTACTCGTACTCCTTCGCGCTCAACCCGGACTGGACGCGCTCGTTCTCCGCCCAGGGCGAGATTCAGCGCTACATTGTGTCCGTCGCAGATAAGTACGGCGTGCGCGAGAAGCACGTCTTCGGTTGCGACGTCACCGGCGCCCGCTGGAATGCCGGCCGCGCGCACTGGGAGGTGGACACCACCGTCGGGTCCTACACCGCCGACTTCGTTATCAGTGCCGTCGGCGCACTGTGTGAGCCGGCGCTGCCCGATATCAAGGGCATCGATTCGTTCCAGGGCGAGATCTTCCACTCGTCGCGCTGGGACCACGATTCCGATCTCACCGGCAAGCGCGTGGCCGTGATCGGCACCGGCGCGTCGGCGATCCAGATCGTGCCGGCGATCGCACCCAAGGTCGCCCAGCTCGACGTTTACCAGCGCACCGCACCGTGGCTGTTGCCGCGCGGCGATCGCGCGTACACGCTGCCCGAGCGGCTCGCCTTCAAGCACCTCCCGGGTTTCCAGCGCCTGTCCCGATTCGGGATCTACGCCATGCGCGAGACCCAGGTGGTCGGCCTTGCCAAGGCGCCGACGTTCATGAAGCCGCTAGAGCTCGTTGCCCGCGCCAAGCTGCGCGCCGAGGTGCGCGACCCCGAGCTGCGCGCGAAGGTCACGCCGAACTTCAAGATCGGCTGCAAGCGCATGCTCATCTCGAACGATTACTACCCCGCGCTCGGCCGGGAGAACGTCGATCTGGTCACCGCCGGCATTGCCGAGATCACCGAGAACGCCATCATCACCAAGGACGGCACGCTCCGCGAGGTCGACGCCATCGTCGTTGCCACCGGTTTCCATGTGACCGACTCCCCCACCTTCGAGACAATCACCGGCCGCGACGGGCGCACGCTTGCAGCGACTTTCGATGAGGGTGGGCAGCAGGGCTACAAGGGCACCACGGTCGCGAACTTCCCGAACATGTTCTTCCTGGTCGGACCGAACACCGGCCTCGGCCACACCTCGATGGTGTACATGATCGAATCGCAGATCAATTACGTGGCCGACGCGCTGCGAACGGCCGAGCGCAAGTCCGTGCGCACTGTCGAGGTACGCCGCGAGGCCCAGGACCGCTACAACCGCGACTTGCAGGAACGGCTTTCGAAGAGCGTCTGGATGAACGGCGGCTGCGCCAGCTGGTACCTGGACAAGCACGGCAACAACACGACGCTGTGGCCGGGCTTCACCTTCGAATTCCGTAATATCACAAGGAATTTCGATCTCAGCGCGTACGAGACGACAACGGTCGCCGGTGGCGCCGATATCATCGCGATCGGCGCGGACAGCAAGGACGACGATTCCAAGGTGGTTACTCGATGAGCTCATTCACAGGCAAGGTCGCCGTCGTCACCGGCGCCGGCTCCGGAATCGGGCGTGCGCTCTCGGTCGAACTCGCGCGCCGCGGCGCCAAGCTCGCGATATCCGATATCGACACCGAGGGGCTCGCGGAGACCGCACGGCAGTGCGAAGCCATTGGCGCCGAGGTGAAGCAGGACCGGCTCAACGTCGCCGAGCGCGAGGCGGTGCTGCTCTACGCCGACGAGGTCAAGGCCCACTTCGGCAAGGTCAACCAGATCTACAACAACGCCGGCATCGCCCACCACGGCGAGGTGGAGACCACCGCGTTCAAGGACATCGAACGCATCATGGACGTCGATTTCTACGGTGTCGTGAACGGCACCAAGGCGTTCCTGCCGCACCTGATTTCGTCGGGCGACGGTCACGTCGTCAACATCTCCAGCCTGTTCGGCCTCATCGCGATTCCGGGCCAAAGCGCCTACAACGCAGCCAAGTTCGCGGTCCGCGGGTTCACCGAGGCGCTCCGGCAGGAAATGCTGATCAGCGGGCACCCGGTCAAGGTGACGTGTGTGCACCCAGGCGGCATCAAGACGGCGGTGGCCCGAAACGCGACGGTCAACGAGGGCGCCGACCAGGAGTCGTTCGCCCAGCTCTTCGACCGCAAGCTCGCGATTCACACGCCGGAGTACGCGGCGACGACGATCCTGGGCGCGGTCGAGAAGGGACACGGCCGTGTCCTGATCGGCTACGAGGCCAAGGCACTCGACTTGCTCGTGCGCGCGACCGGGTCCTGGTACCAGCGCCTGGTGGCTTTCTCCACTAAGCGCCTGATCCCCCAGTAGCGGTGCGCTAGGCTCCGCGAAATGCGGACCCTGAACGTGCCCCTGCCGGTCGCAAAGGCAATGGCGCGCGGCGTACTCGGAAACATCCTCACCACCCGTTTCTCCTGGGCACGTCAGCGCTCGCTGATCGCGGGGATGGTGAAGATCATTCCGCTGCCGCCGGGCACAGAGGTCGAGCAATTGACGCTGGGTGGCCGCCCCGCCGACCGGGTCACCAACGGCACCCCCACGGCCGGGATTGCCGTGCTGTATTTGCATGGCGGCGGCTACACCACCGCGTCACCGGCCAGCCACCGCTCGCTGGCGAGTTTGATCGCGCGTGACACCGGCGCGCCGGTCTACGTTCTCGACTACCGACTGGCGCCGGAGGACCCGTTCCCCGCGGGAGTGGACGATTCGATCGCGGCGTTCGTGGATTTGGTTGAGAACCACGGCTTCACACCCGATCGCATTGCGGTAGCGGGCGATTCGGCCGGCGGCGGGCTCACCCTCGCCGCCAGCCGCCGGCTCATCGACGACCGCGGCATGCGCCCGGCGGCTCTCGGGTTGCTTTCGCCGTGGGTGGATCCCGAGGCCGTCCTTCCCGGTTCCCGCGACACCCTGCTCAACGTTCCGTGGCTGCGAGCCTGCGCCGCCGCATACCGCGGATCGGCGAGCACCACCGACCCGGGCTACGCGCCGCTGCACGGCGACCTGTCCGGCCTGCCCGACACGCTGATTCAGATCGGCACCACCGAGCTCTTCCATCCGCAGGCGCTGCGACTTGCCGCGAAGATTCAGGACGCCGGCGGCGACGTGACGCTGCAGGAGTTCCCCGTCCTCTGGCATGTCGCGCAGCTGCAGGCCGTGCAGATCAAGGAAGCGGCAGAGGCGGTCTCACAGTTCACCGATTTCCTGCGGGAGCGGCTACAGCCCGTGGATATCGAGCCAGGACCGGGCGACGTCGCCTGACGATTCACCCGCCGCGACCGCGGCGGTCATCTCGGCCAGTCCGGCGGTGGTCAGTTCGCCCGCAACGATGTTGAGCCGCCGAATCTGATCCTCGGTGAGTGCGCCGGTGCGAAACACCGGCAGGACATTCTGGGCCGAGGTTTCATCTCGAGCATCGACCTGCGCCGCCGGTACCTCGGCCATTGCGTAGTCCGAAACCGAGATCCCCTCGGGCAGAGAGCGATTCAGCTCGGTGTAGACATCGTCGGCGTCGGTGACATCGGCCGATGGGTGCAGGTAGGCCAAGTAGGCACCAGACTGCTCGGGCAACAGGGTGATTCGGCCGGAATCCAGTGCACCGAGGTACGTGGTGCGCTCCCCCAGCCCGAGGTCGGTGCGGACCTGTGCACCCGTGCCGCCTATCGCTCCCGCGTACAGCTCGGCAACGATTGCGCTTTCGGGCGAATCGGCCGAACCGACGACGATGACCTTGTCCTCCTGTGCGGCATCGACCGGTTCCACCGAACCGCATGCCGTTGCCGCCAGCACGGTGATCGGCACGACTGCCAATGCGAACCGCGCTACGGTGCCACGCCGCTTCGGCGTTCGATCCACGCTCACTATCCCGTCCCGTCGCTCGACCGGCGCTATGGTAGCCGAGAGGCGTTCCGACACGGGTTCGGAAAGGTTGGTCATGGGGATTCGGTCACGACCCTGGTTCATCGCTCTCGCGATTTCGGCCATCGTCGCGGTATCCGGCGGCTGTGGCGATTCGGAAAGTCCGATCGGCGGGAACGAAACCGGCACCAGCACCGATGCCACAAACTCGGTCATGATCGGTTCGGCGAACTTCCCCGAATCGGAGACGGTCGCGAGCATCTACGCCGCGGCATTGCGGGCCAATGGCTTCGATGTCAGTACCAAGCTGAATATCGGCAGCCGTGAGGCATACATGCCGGCGCTCAACGACGGATCCATCGACGTCATCCCTGATTACACCGGAAACCTGCTGCTCTACCTCGATCCGAATGCCACCGCCTCGTCGTCCCCGGATGTCGCGGCAGCGCTCACCAAGGCGATCGGACCCGATCTCGTGCTCGGCACGCCTGCTCCGGGCGAGGACAAGGACGCCGTCGTGGTCACCAAGGAGACCGCCGACCGCTGGCAGCTCACCGCTATCGGCGATCTGGCGTCCCATTCGGCGGAGATCAAGTTCGCCGGCCCGCCCGAGTTCGCGGAACGTCCGGCGGGCCTTCCCGGACTCGCCGCGAAGTACGGCGTTATTGTCGCGCCGCAGAACTTCGTGCCGATCGCGGACGGAGGCGGTCCCGCGACTGTCGATGCGCTGGCCAAGGGCGACGTCACCGCGGCGAATATCTTCACCACGTCGCCGTCGATCAAGGAGAACAACTTCGTCGTTCTCGCCGACCCGGCAAACAACTTCCCCGCGCAAAATGTCATCCCCGTCGTACGCAACGAGAAGTACTCGCCGAAGCTGATGGCCGTGTTGAACGCGGTCTCGCAGAAGCTCACCACCGACGAGTTGATCGCGCTCAACACGCAGGTGTCCGGAGACAGCAAGACCGAGCCGGATGACGCGGCACAGGAATGGATCCTGGCGCACCAGCTGGACAAACCGCTCGGCTGATCGTCCGGCATTGATCGAATTCGATGGCGTCACCAAGACCTACGCGGACGGCACGACGGCGGTCCGCGACCTGAACCTGCGTGTTGAGCCCGGTTCCCTGACCGTGTTCGTCGGACCGTCGGGATGCGGCAAGACCACCTCGATGCGAATGATCAACGCGATGATCACACCGACGACCGGCACGGTTCGGGTGGATGGGCGGGATGTCACCAAGGGCAGCGCAGTCCGGCTGCGCCGCGGTATCGGCTACGTAATTCAGAGCGGCGGCCTGCTGCCGCACCGCACCGTGGTGGACAACGTGGCGACCGTGCCAATGCTGACCGGTACCTCACGCCGGTCGGCACGCACCGCCGCACTCGGGCTGCTCGAGCAGGTGGGACTGGATCCGGAACTGGCTGGGCGCTATCCGGCTCAGCTGTCCGGCGGGCAGCAGCAGCGCGTCGGGGTGGCACGCGCCCTCGCCGCCGATCCGCCGATCCTGCTGATGGACGAACCGTTCAGCGCGGTCGACCCGGTGGTGCGCGCCGGATTGCAGCAGCAGATGCGGGAGCTACAGGCCCGGCTGCACAAGACGATCGTGTTCGTCACCCACGACATCGACGAGGCAATCCGACTCGGCGACCGGATCGCGGTCTTCGGCACCGGCGGGGTACTGCAGCAATACGACGAACCGCAGCGCGTTCTGGCAGCACCCGCGACGGAGTTCGTTGCCGATTTCGTCGGCCGGGACCGCGGCTACCGGGGGCTGTCCTTTCGGTCGGCCGACGGGGTGCCGGTGCACCCGATCGTCACCGTTCCTGCCGACCGTGTGGCCGAACTCGAACTGGCCGAGTCTGATTGGGCCCTCGTACTCACCGATACGGGCGGAGCCCGCGGCTGGATCGACGCGCAAGGCATCGCGGCAGTGCGCGCGGGGAGCGCTAGCGCCGAGGTCATTGCGGCCGTCGGATCGCTCTATCGCCCTGGCGAATCGCTGCGTCAGGCGTTGGATGCTGCCATCTCCTCCCCCGCCGGGATCGGCGTCGCGGTTGACGAGCTCGGCGCGGTGCTGGGCGGGATCCGGGCCGGCGAGGTGCTCGATCAACTCACCCAACAGCGCCGGGGCGAGCGCGCGGTGGACGGACTGCCGGGGTGAGGTACCTCGTCGAAAACTTCGATGACGTCCTCGAACTCGCTCGGACCCACCTCTACCTGTCGCTGGTTCCGCTGTTCATCGGACTGCTGATCGCGATACCGGTCGGCGCAGCGATCCGGTCGGTCCGCTGGTTGCGCCGTGGCACCCTCCTCGCGGCGAGTATCGCCTTCACCATCCCGTCGCTGGCGTTGTTCGTGATCCTGCCGCCGTTGCTCGGTATCAAGGTGCTCGATCCACTGAACGTGATTGTCGCGCTGACGATCTACTCCACGGCACTGTTGGTGCGGGCCGTTCCCGAAGCACTCGATGCCGTGCCTTCAGATGTGGTCGACTCCTCGATTGCCATGGGATTCACCCGGATTCGGCGCGCACTCGGTGTGGAGCTGCCGCTTGCGACGCCGGTGCTGATCGCGAACATTCGCGTCGTCGCGGTCACCAACATCTCGCTGGTATCAGTCGGCGCAGTGATCGGCATCGGCGGGCTTGGCAAGCTGTTCACGCAGGGCTACCAGCGTGATTACCCGTCCGAGATCGTCGCCGGGATCATCGCGATCCTCACGCTGGCATTCGTCATCGACCTCACCTTGTTCCTCTTTGGGCGATTTCTGACGCCCTGGACTCGGGGCAGTCGCAGGGCCATGTTCGCGCGGGCGGTGGGCCGCCGATGACGCTCTTCACCGAAGCCTGGGCCTACCTGACCGACCCGGCGAACTGGTCCGGGCCGACCGGAATCGCCAGGCGGATCGCGCAGCACATCTGGTACAGCCTGCTCGCCGTCGGCTGCGCGAGCGTAATCGCGATCCCGCTCGGCGCACTGATCGGCCACACCCGGCGCGGTGCCGGCCTGCTCGTCGGCCTGGTCAACGCGATGCGCGCGCTTCCCACCCTCGGCCTGATGACCCTGCTGGTACTGCTGTACGGACTCGGCCTGATACCCCCGATTGCCGCGCTGGTGGTCCTGGCCGTTCCGCCGCTGCTGGCCGGCACCTATGCGGGAATCGTGAACGTCGATGCGGCGGCGGTGGATGCGTCCCGCGCGATGGGCATGACCGAATGGCAGATTCTCACCCGTGCGGAACTGCCGAATGCCCTGCCGCTCATCCTCGGTGGCCTGCGCGGCGCGACACTGCAGGTGATCGCGACCGCGACGATCGCCGCGTTCGTGAATCTGGGTGGGCTCGGGCGCTATATCTTCGACGGCCTCGCGCTCTACCAGTACGACATCGTGCTGGTCGGAGCCATCCTGGTGGCGGTGCTCGCGTCCGCGGTGGACGGGATGCTCGCAGTCGCGGTGTGGTTCTCGATTCCCGGCACCGGCCGGGCCCGAAAAGCGCTCAACCCGGGCAAATCCCGTTCGGGGGTGTGAAACACCTTCCCCGCGAACACGATTTGCCCGGGTTGAGGACCTGAGGGCTGAAACTCAGGAAATCAGGCGACGCCGTCCGCACGCGCGGCATCGGCAACCGCCGCGGCAACGGCCGGGGCGACGCGCGGGTCGAGTGGGCTCGGCACGATCTTCTCGGGGCCGAGCTCGTCGGCGACCACGGACAGGATCGCATTCGCGGCAGCGATCTTCATGTTCTCGGTGATCCGGCGCGCACCCGCGTCGAGGGCACCCTTGAAGACGCCCGGGAACGCGAGAACGTTGTTGATCTGGTTCGGAAAGTCGCTGCGGCCGGTCGCGACGATCGCCGCGTGCTTCTTGGCGTCCTCCGGCAGGATCTCCGGGTCCGGGTTCGATAGCGCGAACACGATCGAGTTCGGGGCCATCGAGGCGATGAGCTCCTCGGGGATCTTGCCCGCGGAAACGCCGAGGAACACGTCCGCACCGTTCAGGGCTTCGGCGGCACCGCCGGTGACATTGCGCGGGTTGGTCCGCGAAGCCAGGTCGACCTTGACCGCGTTGAGGTCACCGCGGTCCTTGGACACGACGCCCTTCGAGTCGAGCACGACCACGTCGCTGATGCCCGCGGCGAGCAGGATGTTGGCGCACGCGACACCGGCCGCGCCGGCGCCGGAGATAACGACCTTCAGCGGCTCAATCTCACGGTCGAGCACGCGGGCGGCGCCGTTGAGCGCGGCGAGGACCACGATCGCGGTGCCGTGCTGGTCGTCGTGCATGACCGGGCAGTCCAGCGCCTCGATCACGCGCTGCTCGATCTCGAAGCAACGGGGCGCCGAGATGTCCTCGAGGTTTACTGCACCGAAGCTCGGGCGCAGACGAATCAGCGTCTCGACGATCTCGTCGACGTCCTTCGTGTCGAGGACGATCGGAATCGAGTTCAGTCCGGCGAACTTCTTGAAGAGCGCCGACTTGCCCTCCATCACCGGCAGCGACGCACGCGGGCCGATATCGCCGAGGCCGAGCACGGCCGAACCGTCACTGACCACGACCACGAGACGGTCCGTCCACGTGTACCGCTTGGCCAGGGTCGCATCAGTCGCGATTGCACGGCTGACCTGCGCGACACCCGGGGTGTAGGCGATGGACAAGTCGCGCTGCGTATCGAGCGGAGCGGTCAGCTCCACCGAAAGCTTGCCGCCGATGTGGCCATCGAAGATGTCCTCATCGGTGATCGCGGAGACGGTCTGTGTTTCGTTCAACGCTTCGGTCACACGCATAGGGTTCCACTTCCCGTTTCATCCGGATATACCCGGGTCCGACATCACTACGGCCGCGCTGCCACGGTGAGCATTCCCGCACACCATTCGCACTGCTTGGGGCGGTTTTCAGCCCCACCACTGTGTCCAAAACAACAGCCCTACTGTTACCAAAACGACCAGGCAACCGGCATATCCCGCAAAGCCACGGCGGCGATCGGCATAGATCTGCGCCGCAACAGCCACAATCGCGGCGACCACATGCCCGCCGATCGACACCCCACCGGGCCCCGCGAGACCGTGTTCGTCGCCGAGTATCGCGCTCCCGATAACCACCACTGTCAGTACCACCAGGCCACCGGCAAGCAGGCCTGTGAACGCCCGCACGAATCGCAGCATGTGATCAGCGCTCGCCGCGGGCGTCGGACCGGCCGTGCAGCACCGCTGCGCCACTCGCACGTGCAACGAGCGCGTCGAAAGCGTCCAGATCGGTCGTGCACGCGCCGAGCGCCTGTTCCTTGTGATCGCCGTGGTAATCCGACGAACCGGTGACGATCAGGCCGAGCCTGCGAGCCAGCCCATTCAGCAGCACCCGCTCGTCCTCGGGGTGGTCGGGATGGTCGACTTCGAGACCGCCCAGACCGCGCTCGGCGAGCTCCTCGATGTGGTCGATCGCCAGCAACCGACCACGCATCCGCGCCCGTGCGTGGGCGATCACGCTGACGCCACCCGCCGCCGCGATCATTGCGACCGCTTCGTCGATCGGGGCGTCCTGCTTGTTGACGAAGTACTTGCTCTTGCGTGAGAGCAGCTCCTCGAACGCCTCGGAGACCGAATCGACAACGCCGGCCTCGACCAGCGCCGCCGCCAGGTGCGGTCGGCCCGCCGAGGTGCCCACCCGTGCGAGCACCTCTTCCGGATCGATCGGGTAGTCGGCGGCGATATTGATGGCCATCGCCCGCAACCGGGAGACCCGTTCCTCGCGCTGCCGAATGCGCTCGGCGGCGAAGGTGGAATCGGCGGGGTCGAACAGATAGGCCAGCAGATGCACCGGTACCGGGTCGCCGTCTTCGCCGCGACCCTCGCACGACATCTCCATCCCCCGGACCAAACGGAAGCTGGTGGGGGCGTCGTCGAGGGCGGCTTGGGCCTCGGCCCAGCCCGCAGTGGTGTCGTGGTCGGTTATGGCGACGACGTCGAGCCCGGAAGACACCGCTTTGGCGACCAGTTCCGCCGGAGTGTCCGTCCCGTCCGAAGCGTCCGAATGGGTGTGGAGATCGATGCGCACGACCTCCATCCTGTCAGTCTTTCGACACCGATTGCCCTGCGTGCCGGGCGTACGATGCGCTCGTGCCGTCGATTCCCGCACTTCCATCGATCCGCGGACAGGCTCGCGTAGCGGGCGCGCCGCCGCGTATCCGCGTGCCCGCGTCCGAGGCAATCGTCGACTGCGCGGTGTATCGCGGTGGGCACCGCCTGCGCGGGAAGTTCAGTCATTCCGCAGCGCTCGAGGAAGTGCGCGAACAAGGCACCGGATTCGCCTGGGTCGGCCTGCATGAGCCGGACGAGGGCCAGATGGCGGCGATCGCGGAAACCTACGGCCTGCACGAACTCGCCGTCGAGGACGCGGTGCACGCCCATCAGCGGCCCAAACTCGAGCGCTACGACGACCTGCTATTCGTCGTGCTGCGCACAGTGAAGTACGTCGAGCACGACTTGCGCATCCCCAGCGAGATCGTCGAAACCGGCGAAATCATGATCTTCATGGGTCCCGATTTTGTGGTGACCGTCCGCCACGGCGACCACACCCACCTCAGCGGGGTCCGCAAGGACCTCGAGGCCAATCCCGAGCAGCTCGAATTCGGCCCGTCGGCGGTGCTGCACGCTATCGCCGACCACGTCGTGGACTCGTATCTCGGCGCCGCGAACGCCCTCGAGCAGGACGTCGACGAGATGGAGGAAGCGGTTTTCAGTCCCGGCGGCGACGTCCCTATCGACGGGCTCTACCAGCTCAAGCGCGAGATCGTGGAGCTGCGGCGGTCGGTGAAACCGCTCGCGACGCCGCTCCAATCGCTCTCCCGCGGTGCCGCAGGGTCGATTCCCAAGGAAGTGCGCCGCTACCTGCGCGACGTCAGCGACCACCACGCCACCGTGTCCGAACGCATCACCGAATTCGACGAGACGATCAGCGCGCTGGTCGATACCGCGAGTGCGAAGATCGCGATACGGCAGAGCACCGATATGCGCAAGATCTCGGCGTGGGTCGCGATCGCCGCGGTGCCGACCATGATCGCGGGCATCTACGGGATGAACTTCGACAATATGCCCGAACTGCACTGGACCTACGGCTACCCACTCGTGGTCGGGTTCGTGGCGCTCGTGTGCGGTGGCCTGTTCTTCACCTTCCGCCGCAATCACTGGCTGTAGCCGTCCCGCGCGCGCTGCTTCACGGGTGCAGATTGTGTTCCCGAGTGCGAAATTTCGGCCCCGGAAACAAGTTTTGCACCCGGTTAGGTGCGGACGGACCTGACCACCTAGAGGGTGGCGGCGGACCGACCCGGATCGCGCGGGTCGATCCCGGCCTCGCGCCAGGCTTCGCGCAGTGCCTCCGCGCCCTTCAGCCGGATCCAGGCGGCCTCGGTGCCGGTGATCGGTGCGCCCTCGAAGAACTGGACCGGATCGGCGGGGGGATCGAGCGGCAGATCCGACACCTCCGAGGCACCGAGGAGGATCGCCGTGAACGGCGAACCGTGCCAGAGCGGTTCGCCCAGGTCCATCAGTCGGTCCACGCCGAGCACGACACCCTCCACCGCCGGCGCCGCGGCGAGCACCGCCAGGCTGCGGTGGATCCCCGACGCGGTACCGGCACCACCACGCAGGCGCACCAACACCTCGGCGCGCGGCCCGCGCACCGGGTCGGCGACAAGGTCGTTGGGGTCGGTCATCGGGTATCGGGAGCAGCCGAGCGTCGCGTAGGTCACCAGATCGTCGGTGTCCGGGCCGAAGCGCAGGACCTGCAGCGGTTCGAGCCCAACGAAGGTCACCGACGCCGCCGATGGGTTGTCATCGCCAAGCGCCGCGCACAGGTGCGCGCGCACGGAACTCACCACATCGGACACGCCTTCATTGTTTCACTGTGGCGCCCAGCGCCCGCACCGCCCGCCGCGCACCGGTCGGTCACCTTGCGCGCGAGCCGGTTTCGCGGTGTCAGATGGCGAGGCGGGCGAGTAGGTCGCGGGCGTGCTCGGCGGACTTCGGGTCGCACAACACGTCGTAGCGCCCGGCGACGAGTTGCATCGTCGAGGCGAAATCGCGCTGACCCCGGGTGGCCGCGTAGGGAATCGAGGTGGAGATCACTCCGAACACGATGCCGCCGACGATGCCGACGATCAGCGGCCCGAGCAGCCCGCCCGTGAAGATGCCGAGCAGCAAACCAAGGAAGACACCGAGCCACGCACCCGAAACCACGCCGCCACCAACGACTTTCGACCACGACAGTCGGCCGAGCACCCGCTCCACCTGCATGAGGTCCACGCCGACGATCGTCACGTCCTCGACCGCGAACTGCTCGTCAGCCAGGAAGTCCACGGCGCGTTGCGCTTCGGCGTACGTGGGATACGAACCGACCGGCCATCCCGACGGGGGCGTCGGCAAACCTCGACTCGCACGGTTCCCTGGTCCGAGTGGATTCGTCATCCCCCCATTGTGCCCCGATCAGGCTCGAATCGGTCTGTGGCGCCTGCTACGCGGGCGGGGTGAACGTTTCGGTCCGCGAAAGCCCGGCAGCTCGGCCCTTTGCCGCGATGACCAGCGCCATCTTGCGGCTCGCCTCGTCGATCATCTCGTCGCCGAGCATCGCCGCGCCACGCGCGCCACCTGCCGCGGAGGTGTGGTACTCGTACGCGTCGAGGATCAATTCCGCGTGGTCGTAATCGGACTGGCGCGGGCTGAAGATCTCGTTCGCCGCGTTGATCTGGTCGGGGTGCAGCACCCATTTGCCGTCGAATCCGAGTGCCGCGGTGCGACCGGCCGCCCGGCGGAACGCGTCCACGTCGCGGATCTGCAGGTACGGACCGTCGATGGCCTGCAGGCCGTGCGCCCGCGCGGCGAGCAGGATCGTCATCAGGATGTGGTGGTACGCATCGCCCGTGTCGTAGCCCTCGGGCTGTTCACCGACCACGAGGGTCCGCATGTTGATGCTGGCCATGAAATCGGCAGGACCGAATACGAGCGTCTGCACACGCGGGCTGGCGGTGGCGATCGCGTCGATATTGCGCAGACCGATGGCGTTCTCGATCTGCGGCTCGATGCCGATCCGCCCCACCTCGAGGCCGTCTGCCTTCTCCAGCTGAGTGAGCAGCAGGTCAAGTGCGACAACCTGCGCCGCGTCGGTGACCTTGGGCAGCAGGATCGCGTCGATATTCGCTCCGGCGCCCTGCACCACGGCGATCACATCGGCGTAGGTCCACTCCGTGGTCCAGTCGTTGACCCGCACCACCCGGATCTGGCTGCCCCACCCGGAGGAGTTCAGTCCAGCGACGATATTGGCGCGCGCTTCGGCCTTCGCCAGCGGCGCCACTGCGTCCTCGAGATCGAGAAATACCGCGTCGGCGGGCAGCCCTTTGGCCTTCTCGATCATCTTCGTGCTGCTCCCGGGCACGGCGAGTACCGAACGTCGCGGCCGCATGACACTCCCTCCAGATAGGTCCGAACCAGCACCGAAGCTTTAGCCTTGCAAGCATGGCAGCGACAAAGGTGTTCGCCGCCAGGCTGGCCGGCCTGGTGGTGCTTGGCCCAGACGGGGAGTCTATCGGCCGAGTACGCGATGTCGTCATAGCCATCCGCATCAATCGAATGCAGCCACGAGTTCTCGGTCTTGTGGTCGAATTGCCCACGCGGAAAAGGATTTTCGTCCCGATGCTGCGGGTGACCGCAATCGAGCCCGGGTCGATCACGCTCAACACCGGCAACGTGAGTTTGCGGCGTTTCGCGCGCAGGCCCAGCGAGATCCTCGTACTCGCACAGGTTCTCGACTCCCATGTGCGGGTCGATGATCCAGAACTCGAGCAGCTCGCGGGAATCGACGTTGTGGTGGTCGATCTCGGCATCGAGCAGCTGCGCACCCGGGACTGGGTCGTGTCGCGGGTCGCGATCCGCCAGCACCAGCGCCGTCTCGCACGCCGCTCGGCCGTGCACGTGGTCGATTGGCAGCACGTGCAGGGGCTCACCCATCAGGACCTGTCGCTTCCCGGCCAGGGCGTTGACCAGTTGCTGCAGCAGTTCGAAGGACTGCGGCCTGCCGACGTCGCCAACGCGCTGCGGGAGCTGCCGGAAAAGCGGCGCATCGAGGTCGCGCTGGCCCTCGACGACGAACGCCTCGCCGATGTCGTGCAGGAATTGCCGGACGACGACCAGGTCGAGCTGCTCGGCAAGCTCGAGGCCGACCGGGCCGCGGACGTGCTCGAGGCGATGGATCCCGACGACGCGGCCGACCTTCTCGGCGAGTTGCCCGCGAACGAGGCCGAATCGCTGCTGCGCCTGATGGACCCGCAGGAGTCCGAGCCGGTGCGCCGCCTGCTCGAGCACTCCCCCAATACGGCCGGCGGCATGATGACGCCGGAACCGGTCATCCTCACGCCCGCGACCACCATCGCTGAGGCACTCGCCCGCGTCCGCGATCCGGACCTCACGCCGGCGGTCGCGTCACTGGTGTTCGTGGTGCGGCCGCCGACCGCAACCCCGACCGGCACCTACCTCGGCTGTGTGCACCTGCAGCAGTTGTTGCGTGAGCCGCCGGCATCGCTGGTCGGCGGCATCCTCGATAGCGATTTGCCCAAACTCCAACCGGACGACAGCCTCGCCGGGGTGACCCGTTACTTCGCGACCTACAACCTCGTGTGCGGGCCCGTCGTCGACGAGGAAAACCACCTGCTCGGCGCGGTCACCGTCGACGACGTGCTCGACCACCTGCTCCCCGAGGACTGGCGCGAACAGGAGGCCGTCGATGAGTGAGAAGTCCGCTCAGATCGCTCGGCAGCGCCTCGACACGCCACGCGAGTCGCGGATCCGATTCCAGGTCGACGTCGAGGCGGTCGGCCGGATCGGCGAGACCGTCGCGCACTTCCTCGGCACCGGGCGCTACCTCGCGATTCAGACCACGATCGTCATCTTCTGGATTGCACTCAACCTGTTCGCCATCCGACTGCAGTGGGATCCGTACCCGTTCATCCTGCTCAACCTTGCGTTCTCCACCCAGGCCGCCTACGCCGCGCCGCTGATCCTGCTCGCCCAGAACCGGCAGGAGAACCGCGACCGCGTCTCCCTCGAGGAAGACCGGATCCGGGCGGCGCAGACGA
This sequence comes from Aldersonia kunmingensis, assembly GCF_001646865.1. Lineage (GTDB taxonomy): Bacteria > Actinomycetota > Actinomycetes > Mycobacteriales > Mycobacteriaceae > Aldersonia > Aldersonia kunmingensis. Next base: position 36,547 of record NZ_LRRB01000081.1, read on the forward strand.
AGGCCGATACCGAGTTCCTCGCACGCGAGCTCGCGGCGCTGCGGATTGCACTTGGCGAGGTCACCACGCGCGATTACCTGCGTCGCGAACTCGAGGATTTGCGCGAGGACCTTCGCGAAGACCTGCTCGGCGAGCTCGAGGACGAGGGCGATTCCGACTCGCCAAAGGCCAAATCGCGCTCCCCCCGCAAGCCGAGCTGAGCTTCTACCAAACCGGTCCCGGAGGCCCTTACCAAACCGAGCCGGGAACCTCAATATCGTGTCCCGCGCGTCACCGCTATGTAATGTTGGACACGTTATTGAGGGTGGCCACCGCGTCAACGTCGAGACCAGCAGAAATGCGGCCCAGCTGAGACGGTGGTCACCGTACGGTCTAACGGGGTGGGTGTTGCCGTAATGCGTTGGAGAGGTCCGATCACTGTCTCGGCGTTGATCGCCGCAGGTCTGGTTACGGCAAGCTCATCGACCGGCTGGTCAGCTACCGAGACGGACCCACCACAACCCGATAAACCCGATGTCACCACGCTCGCCGCCGCGCAATCAGCAGTTGGGGGAACTGCTGCACCCGTGGGCAAGGTCGGGCTGCTGCCAGCGTCACCCAAGCAGGGACGCACCCTCCGCGCGTACACGCCAGAGCCCGAAACACCGTTTGCCGGCGCGTTGCCGCTCTACAACGTCGCCATTCCAACGGCGTTCGGCCCGCTCGGCATCCCGGAGATGGTGCTCGCGGCATACCGCAATGCCGAACTCGCCCTCGCGACGTCCGAGCCGGGCTGCGGCGTGAGCTGGAACCTGCTCGCGGGAATCGGCCGCATCGAGTCCGGACATGCCGGCGGCGGCCGCACCGACGCGGCGGGTACCACGGTGACCCGGATCCTCGGCCCGGTCCTCGACGGCCGCTTGGCCGGAAACGCGATCATCCGCGACACCGATGCGGGCGCCTTCGACGGCGACAACGGCCACGACCGTGCGGTCGGGCCGATGCAGTTCATCCCGAGCACCTGGCGAGCCTGGGCAACCGACGGAAACGCGGACGGCGTAGCGGATCCGAACAACATCTTCGACGCCACCGTGTCCGCGGCGAAGTACTTGTGCGCCGGCGGACTGAACCTGCGTGACGCGCAGCAGGAAGTGCGCGCGGTGCTGCGCTACAACAACTCGATCTCCTACGCCGCCAATGTGCTGAGTTGGTCGGCGGCCTACCGCACCGGCGGCGCACCGACGCAGGTGATGCTCTCCCCGGATTTGGTCCCGCCCGGTGCCTCGCCGGTCGACGCCGCCTCGCTGCTGCAGGCCGACGCGACGACAACCACCACAACAACGACCACTACAACGACAACCACCACGACTACTACGACGACGACCCCGCCGATGATCACCATTCCGGGGTTGCCACCGATTCCCTGCGGCATCTTCTGCCCACCGCCTCCTCCGCCTCCTCCGTCTCCGCCGGCTCCGGTCAACCAGGGCGAGGTCGCCCCGCCGGCACCGGGCGCGACGGCGGAGTCCCCTGTTCCGCCGCCGCCCGCGACAACGACAACCACGCCGCCCCCGCCACCACCGCCCGGTCTGCCGCAGCTGCCGGCGCTGCAGTTCGGTGCCGGATTGCCGGGCGTGCAGCCGGTACTCCCGGGTGGTCCCGCGCCGCGGTAGCCGAGCCTTCCGGACCGGCAAAAATCGGTCACGAGGGGGTAACGGAAATATCTCGAATCATGTACCGTCGGTTCCGATCTGAAATCGGGACGTCCCCTCGGGGCGACGGGAGGTTTTGGTGGGGCGCCACCGGACGAAGTCGAACAATGTCGGTCGGCACCACACCATCATCGCGCTCTCCGCGCTCGTACCCGGCGGGCTGATCGCAGCAGCCACTTCGGCGCACGCCAACGGGGCACATCTGGGGCCGTACCCCTCGCGAGACCACATCTCGGTCGATGCGGCCGCCTCCCCGCCACCGGACACCATCCCACTCGAACGCGTCTACCCGGACTTGAACGCGACACCGCCGCCGGCGGACACGGCCCCGGCGCCGGTCCCGAGCGTCGCAGGCACCCACCCGCTCATCAAGGCGCGGATAACTGCCCCACCAGCCGGTTCGGCGGTACCCGCGCCGCCGCCTCCCGCCGTAGCTCCGCCACCTCCGCCGATGCCGGCCGAACCGCAGTTGCCGACGAGTCTCGCGGCCGGTCGACTCGGCGTGCCCGCAATCAACCTCGCCGCCTACAAGAATGCCGCGCACCTCCTCGCCGAGCAGGAACCCAACTGCGCAATCCCGTGGACGCTGATCGCCGGAATCGGGCGGGTCGAGTCCACGCACGCCAATGACGGCAAGGCGGACCCCGACGGCACACTCGACCCGCCGATCTACGGACCGGTGCTCGACGGCAGCCTGTGGGGCAACAACGTCATCCACGACACCGATGGCGGCGCACTCGACGGGATCGCCAGGTACGACCGCGCGGTCGGCCCGATGCAGTTCCTGCCCGAGACGTGGCACCGCTACGGCGCGGACGGCAACGGGGACGGCAAGGTGGACCCGCAGAACCTGTTCGACGCCGCACTCACCACTGGTCGCTACCTGTGCTCCGGCGGCCTGGACATGCGCGACCTGTCCCAGCAGACACGAGCGATCCTGCGCTACAACAACTCCATGGCCTACGTCACGAACGTGATGGCCTGGTCCACCGGCTACCACACCGGCATCGCGCCGACACTCGAGGAGCTGCCCCGCATCTGATCGCGGCGTGGGTCGGACCAGGGCAAATTCGTACCGGCGGCACTCCGTAGGATCGTAGGCATGCCAGTCATTACGGAATCCGACGTTCGTGCTGCCCTCTCTCGGGTGAACGACCCGGAGATCCGCAAGCCGATAACCGAGCTCGGCATGATCAAGAGCATCCGCGTCGGCGATGATGCCAGCGTCGATGTCGAGGTCTACCTGACCACCGCGGGTTGCCCGATGCGCACCGAGATCACCGACCGGGTCACCAAGGCAGTTGCCGACGTGCCCGGCGCCGGCCAGGTGCGCGTGGAGCTCGATGTAATGAACGACGAGCAGCGCACCGAACTTCGTAAGTCGCTGCGCGGCGACTCCGCCGAGCCGGTGATTCCGTTCGCCCAGCCGGGATCGTTGACGCGCGTGTACGCCGTCGCGTCCGGTAAGGGCGGCGTCGGCAAGTCAAGCGTGACAGTCAATCTCGCTGCTGCCATGGCAGCCCGCGGCCTGTCGGTCGGCCTGCTCGACGCCGATATCTACGGCCACTCCATTCCCCGCATGCTCGGCACCGATGCCCGCCCGACCCAGGTCGAGCGGATGATCATGCCCCCGGTCGGGCACGACGTGAAGATGATTTCGATCGCGCAGTTCACCCAAGGCAATACCCCGGTGGTGTGGCGCGGCCCGATGCTGCACCGCGCGCTGCAGCAGTTCCTCGCCGACGTGTTCTGGGGCGACCTCGATGTGCTGCTGCTCGACCTCCCGCCCGGTACCGGCGACGTCGCCATCTCGGTCGCCCAGTTGATCCCGAACGCCGAGATCCTCGTCGTCACCACCCCGCAGCAGGCTGCGGCGGAGGTTGCCGAGCGGGCCGGCGCGATCGCGCTGCAGACGCGGCAGCGCGTGGTCGGCGTGGTGGAGAACATGTCCTGGCTCGAACTGCCCGACGGCACCCGAATGGACGTGTTCCAGTCCGGCGGCGGCCAGGCCGTCTCCGAGCGGCTCAGTCTCGCGGTCGGCGCAGACGTTCCACTCCTCGGGCAGATCCCGCTCGATCCGGCGGTCGCGAAGGCCGGTGACGACGGTGTGCCGATCGTGCTCGGGATGCCCGAGTCCCCCGCCGCGAAGGCGCTCCAGGCGATCTCCGAGAAGCTCGCGGTGCGTTCGCGCGGTCTCGCGGGCATGTCGCTGTCGATCGACACCACCCGCAACCTTTAGGGCGTTCTCAGCGCACAACCGACCTCTCTCGGGCCCCGCCGCTAGGCTTGGAACGATCAACGGCACATTCCGCTGAGGCGATTCGCCGACCGCGAGGAGACACCGTGCAGCTCGACGACAAGGTGGTACTTGTCACGGGCGCGTCGGCGGGAATCGGGCGCGCCATCGCGGCCCGGGCCGGCGCTGCGGGCGCGCGCGTGCTCGTGCACGGCCGAGACGAGGAGCGCACCCGTCTGGTTGCCGCCGAAGTCGACGGATTTCCCCTGGTCGCAGACCTGTCTGTGGGAGCCGAGCGGGCCCGGCTCTGCGACGAGGCGCTCGAGCAGTTCGGTCGCGTCGACGTGCTGGTCAACAATGCGGGCGTCGGCTGGGCCGGACCGCTGACCGAGATGACGGTCGCGCAGTTGCGCGCCGTGATCGAGGTGGACCTGCTGGCCGCCCTGGAACTCACGCATGAACTGCTTCCCCCGATGGTGAACCGGGGCGAGGGCGCGATCTGCTTCGTTTCCTCGATCGCCGGGCGCACCGGCGTCGCGGGCGAGGCGGTGTACTCGGCCGCGAAGGCCGGCGTCGACATGTTCGCCGAAAGCCTGCGCGCCGAGACCGCCGGCACCGGTGTCGGCGTGAGTGTGGTGGTCCCTGGAGCGGTGAGCACCGGATTCTTCGAGACCCGCGGCCGGCCGTACACGCGAAGCCGGCCGCGTCCGGTGCCGCCCGAGGACGTGGCGAATGCGGTGCTGACGACCATCACGCGCGGGCGCGCCGAGGCGTGGGTGCCCGGTTGGCTGCGGATCGCGCCGGCCGTGCGGGTGCTCGCGCCCGGCGCCTACCGCCAGTTGAGCACGCGCTTCGGTGAGCAGGTCCGCGTCAGTCCCGAGCCGAACCACACGTCCCACGAGGGCGCGTCATGATCCTGGTCCTCATCCTCGGACTGCTGGCGTCGTTCCTGTTCGCCCTCGCCGCGTGGTTCCAGCAGCGCGCGGCACGCGCGACGGTCGCGCCGGACATAACGACGGGCGCCGACATCCCCCGTGCGACCAGCCTCATCAAGGTGCTGCTGCGCAGCCGCACCTGGCTGACCGGCTGGGCGACCAACCTCGGCGGCTTCCTCACCCAGGCAATTGCGCTGCATTTCGGATCGGTGGCCGTAGTGCAGCCGCTGATGTCGACGCAGCTCCTGTTCGCGCTGCCGCTGTCCGCGGCCGAACAGCGCCGCTGGCCGACGCGGCGCGACTGGTGCGCGGCAATTCTGGTGGTCGGTGGTCTGGTGCTGCTGCTCACCGCCGACGATGCCGCGCCGCTGTCCGGCGACCCCCGGCGCTCACGGGTCCTGCTGGCAATCGTGAGCGCGGTCGGGCTCATCGCGATCCTGCTCGCGGTGAGCCGCCGGGCATCGCTGCGGACGGCCAGCATGCTGATCGCGGTGGGCGCGGGGGTTTGTTTCGCGCTGAGCGCGGTATTCATGAAGATGACCGTTGACAACCTGGTACACGTCGGGATACCGGGAACCGCCGTGGACTGGCCCGGCTACGCGCTCGCCGGTTCGACGTTGGCGGGGCTGCTCCTCGAACAGCAGGCGTTCGCCAGCGGAACACTGCCCTCCGCGGTCGCCGCAATGAGCGTCACCAATCCAGTGGTCAGTCTCACAATCGGGCTGATGGCATTCGAGGTTCCAGCGCCCACAACGCCGGGCACTCTGGCCGCCATCGCGGGTGCGGGAGTGCTTATCGCCGTGGGCATCACGGGCCTCGCGAACTCGCCCAGCGTGCAGGCGATGTATGGCTCGGGCGCGGCCGCCACGCCGTCCGGACGGGTACCCCCGCAGGGCATAACCAGGGCGAATGCACCAGCCACGCCGAAAAGCTAGGGGCGACTTTGACGAACATGCATGGCATATTGGCCCATATGCCAATCGACGCTGATGCTGCCGATTCGGCCCTTCTCGGTCCCACTGCTGGCGTTGCTACGGCCCAACCGGATCGCTTTACGGGCTCTACGACGGACACGCAGGAACACGACCACCACCACTTGATCGTCGAGCTCGGAAAGCTCCGGCCCACGCTGCTGCGCGGACTGCGCCTGTTGTTGGAGACGGTCGTTATCCCGACGATGCTGCTCTACGCGTGCACCCTCACCGTCGGTTCCTTCTGGGGTTTGATCGCCGTGCTCGCCTGGTGTGCGTTCACCGTCGGCGTCCGGTTCATCGCCCGGGCCCGCGTGCCCGGCACCCTGCTACTCGCGGTCGGGATGATCGTCGGCCGCACCACCATCTCGCTGGCGTTCTCGAGCGTCTACGTCTACCTGTTCCAGCCGATCATCGGCTCGCTGTTCATGGCGGCACTGTTCCTCGGTAGCGCGGCGATCGGCCGCCCGGTGACGATGCGGCTCGCGCAGGACTTCGTCGCATTGCCGAACCGGTTGTTCCACGACAAGCGGGTCCGCCGGATGTTCACCGAGGTCGCCCTGATCTGGGGTGCGTCACGGCTGATCGATGCCAGCCTCGGTTACAGCATGCTGCAGTTCGGCGGCGTCGACGCCGGCCTGCTCTCCCGCGGGACGTTCAGCGCACTGCTGACGGTCACCGCCGTCGCGGCGTGCGCAGCGTGGGGCTGGAACAAGCTCCGCCGCATGCCGGGCGTGACGTTCCGGATGGCATGACACTTTAAGCACGCTGTACGGCGCTCCGAGGGCTTCGCACTTGCGGGCACGCCCGGGTGTGTTATTACCGAGGGTGTGACCGTCGCCTTCGACGCACCACCCTCACGGCCCAATCCGGTTCGGGAAGTCGCCGCCGGACTCGCGGTGTTCGGCTTCTATCTGGTCGTCGATTTTCTCGGCGGCCCCGACCGCCAAGCGACGGCTGACCACAATGCCGAGCAGCTGATCGATCTCGAGCGCTGGCTGCACATCGACAACGAGCGCGCGCTCAACGACTGGCTGCATCCGCACGAGACACTCACCACCCTGGCGAACTACGAGTACGCCATCACCTACGTCATCAGCGCGTTCGCGCTGCTGGGCTGGCTGTACTGGCGCGACCCGATCGACTATCGCCGGGCGCGCAGTTCGTTCATCGTGCTCAACCTGCTCGCCATCACGTGCTTCGCGTTCTATCCCGTCACCCCACCCCGGCTGCTGCCCGAACTCGGCTACACCGACACGGTCCTGCAGGGCGGCACTATCGGCTCGTGGGGTACGCCGCTGGTGGGCAACGCCAATCAGTTGGCGGCGATGCCGTCGCTGCATATCGCATGGGCCTTGTGGGTCAGCGTTGTGCTCGCCCGCCTCGCCCGCGGACGGTTCGTGCAGGGCGTCAGCGGCATACACGTCGCTGTCACCCTGTTCGTCATCATCGCGACGGCGAACCACTACTGGGTGGACGCGCTCGCCGCGGTGCCCTTCATCTGTGTCAGCGTCGTGGTGGTGGACTGGCATCGCACCCGCACCACCCGCGCCAAAGTGCCCGCCTCCGACGCATTCTTCCTCCATGTCGAGAGCGATCAGGCGCCGCAGCACGTCGGCGGCATGGTCGTCCTGGATACGTCCGCCCCTGGAGTGCCGAGCCTCGACGAGGTTCGTGCGCTCATCCACGACGAACTCGGGAACCTGCCCCGGTTCCGGCAGCGCATCGTGCCGCCCACCAGGTGGCGCCGGGCGCGCTGGGTCGACACGGACCACGTCGACTGGGAGTGGCATGTGTGCGAACGCATCGCGCGCCCGCCCGACGGCGTGACGGACGGCGGTGTCGACGCCGCAGCGGCGGCGCAGAGTCTCGCCATCGCCGATCTCGCCGCCGAGCGGCTGCCGCTCGACCGGCCGCCGTGGCGGATGGTGCTGATCCGCGAGATCACTCCCGGCCGAACCGGCCTAGCGTTCCTGGTGCACCACAGCGTGGCCGACGGGATCGGCACCGTCGTGCAGGCGCTCAACCTGCTTCGCCCGCGCTACGACTTGCCGGAGTCCGACCGGCCGCCGCTGAGCCGCACACGCAAGGCGGCGGCAATCGGCGCTGGTCTCGCGCAGCTCGCCACGGATGGCTCTCCGGCGGATCGGCTGCAAATAGCCTCTCCAGCAAGAGAATTCGCAACCGCCCGACTGCCGATGTCGATGGCCCGTGCCGTTGCGCACGCGAACGGCGCCCGAGTGACCGATCTCGTGCTCGCGCTCGTTGCCACCGCGATCGTGCGGACGAATCCCCATTTCGCCTTGGCCGCCGGCGGGCGCCTACGGGTATCGGTGCCGATCATGCTGCGCGAACCGGGTGCCGCCGCCGAGGGCAATGTGACCGCGGCCGTCATGATCGATGTGCCGCTCGGCGACCTAAGCACCGCTGAACGATTGGCGGAGATTCGCAGCCGCAGCGACCGGTTGCGCACACCGACGCGGGCGCTCGCGTCGCGCTTCGTGATGAGTTCGGCACTCGGCCTGTTCCCTGTTCCCGCGCAACGCTGGTTCGCGCGAACCGTCTACGGCCCGGCCATCTTCCAGTCGATCGTGTCGAATATGCCGGGTCCGGACGTCCAGATGAGCTTCTGCGATGTCCCGATCGAATACGTGGTGCCGATCCTGCCGTTGGCCCCCGGCGTCCCCGTCGCCGTCGGGGCACTGAGCTGGAACGGCTACCTCGGTCTCGGCATCGCCACCGATCCCGCAGGGGTGCATGCGCGCCCGTTGGCCGACGAAATCGCCCGCGCGCTGGACGAACTCGCCGCCGGGCACCCCGTGGTGCCCGCTCAGTCCTCCTCGGCGCTGCCCCACTCGAGTGCAAGCAACATCTGGGCGCGTGCCCGCGGCGAATCGAGCGCCCCTCCGAAGTAGTTGCGCAGCTGCGCCATTCGATAGCGAACGGTCTGCGGATGCACGTACAACTCCTCGGCGACCGCGGATCGGTCACCCATATGCCGCAGCCAGGCTGCGAGCGTCTCTGTCAGCCGCTCGCGCGTCGCCGGTGCGAGGTCGGCGAGCGGCGCGAGCACCTGCCGCCGCAGCGCATTGATCGGCCGCGGGTCCCTGTGCACGATCAGCGTGTCGAGGTGTTCGGTGACGAAGAGCGGGTCGCCTGCGAGGAGCCCGCGCCGCTGCAGGTCCATTGCGATCTGCGGCAGTCGCATGCTTGCGGGAAGCAGATCGAGCGGAACCGATGGTCCGACAATGGCATTCGCGCCACGGAGCGCCGTCTCCGCGCGGTCGCGACGGGCGCGACCGATCGGGCCGGGCACGATCGCGCCGTACAGCGTGGGTGTTCGCACCGGGAGGCACTGGGAGTCGAGGCGATCCACCACCGCGCGAGCCGTCGCCTCGGCCGGGTCGACGAGCACGACGCAGGCCTGCTCGGGTAGCTCCCATCTGGCCCGCTCGGCCGCACTGCCGACAGCGACGCTGTCCGACCGGTCGGACAGCAGCAGATCCGAGAGCTCGCGTCGGAATCGCTCGCGCTCGGCGACGGCCTCGGACTGTTCGAGCACGTAGCCGTTCGCGGACGCTGAGGACAGCTGATCGACGAAGACGAAGACCGCCTCGGCGAGTGCGGCGAGCACCTCGGAGGACAGGTGCATCTCGAGGGCGATCATCGAGACCTGCCGCCACGCCGCGCGGGCTCCGACCTGGTACGCGCTCAACAGGGAGGTGAGGTCGCGGCCGTGCATCCACTGCAGGCGGCCGATCTGCTCGAACACCAACTGCACGGTCGGCTCGGTGTTGAGCGGTTCCGGTTCGCGGTGCTCGAGTCCGCGCAGGGCCATCTCGATGAGTCGGTGCACGAACAACCCCGCGGCCTCGGCAACATCGAGGCCGTTCTCGTCGAGGAACTCCGCATAGTCCGGCCAGTCCATCCGGAGTAGGTCACCGACCTGATCGAGCAACCCCGGCAAGCGAGCCACGAGCGACCGCTCCAGGCGTTCGAGGTCTGGAGCACTCCGCAATACGGAGCCTTCGGGGTGCTCCGCAGGCTGCGTACCCGAGTTTTCCATTTGTCAGAAATAGCACGATTTGGGACGGCGTGTCGGCTTTGTTTTATCACCGCATGACAAAAATGCGTTCCAAGAACTACGCGGAGCAGTGCAGATTTAGCCCCTGACGGCGGGAAACAATGATCAACATGTGCGCGATGCACTTCGCATCGGAATCGGATTCGATGCACGCCAAAGAGAGCGCGGAGAATTTTCCGGTCGCCCTCCGGTTGTTGCCCGCCGGTATTCGCAATGATCTGCACGCGCTCTATTCGGTCGCCCGAACCATCGATGATCTCGGTGACGAGGCGCCCGGAAATCGGGTCGCCGCACTCACCGAGTTCCGCGACGACATGCGCCTCATCTGGGCCGGCGAGACACCCTTCAACCCGGTGCTCCGCGCACTCGTGCCGACCGTCCGGGCACACAATCTCCACCCAGAACCGTTCGAGCGACTGGTCGAGGCCAACCTCGTCGATCAGCGCGTCACCCGCTACGGGACCTACGAGGATCTGATCGGGTACTGCCATTTCTCCGCCGACCCGATCGGCCACCTGGTGCTGGCGGTCTTTGACGCGGCCTCCCCCGCACGCATCGAGCTGTCGGATCGGGTCTGCCGCGCGCTGCAACTGCTCGAGCACTGGCAGGACGTGGCCGAGGACCGCGCCGCCGGACGGGTGTATCTCCCGCTCGAGGACCTCGAACGATTCGACGTCGCGGAGTCCGAATTGGACCGGCCGTTCGCGAGCGCGGCCCTGCGCCAGCTGATGCGTTTCGAAATCGAGCGGGCTGCCGCGCTATTGGAGTCCGGCGCTGCACTGGTCGGGCACCTGCGCGGCTGGGCAAGGGTCGCCGTCGCCGGCTATGTGGCCGGCGGCCGGGCCACCGCGCACGCGTTGCGCCGTTCGAACGGTGATGTGCTCGCCGCCAAAACCAGCCCCAGCCGGGGCCGCACTGCCGCGAGCGCGGCCCGACTGTTGATCGCACCACCGCGATCGAAGAGTGAAAGGGGCGGTGTTTGACCACACTCGACGACGCCTACTCGGCGTGCGCACACATCACCCGCACCGAGGCGAAGAACTTCTACTACGGAATCCGCCTGCTACCAGCGCCGAAACGCTCGGCGCTGTGTGCCGTGTACGCCCTTGCCCGGCGCATCGACGATATTGGCGACGGCGACCTGCCCACCGCACAGAAGGTCGCCGAACTGGCCAAGATCCGCAAGTTGCTCGAAGAAATCGACAGCGCCGGCGATCCGGTGTTGCTGGCCGTTGCCGACGCGGCACGCCGATTCCCGGTGCCGCTCGGTGCCTTCGAGGAATTGATCGACGGCGTGCAGATGGATCTCGACGCGGTTCACTACGCCGATTTCCCCGCGCTCGTGGTCTATTGCCGTCGCGTGGCCGGCTCGGTTGGCCGGTTGTGCCTGTCCATCTTCGGTACCGAGGAAGGACACATCGACCCACGCACCTCGACGTACGCCGATCAACTCGGCATCGCGCTGCAGCAGACCAACATCCTGCGCGACGTGCGTGAGGACCTGCTGAACGGGCGGATCTATCTGCCCCAGGACGATCTCGACCGGTTCGGGGTGGTGTTGCGGGTCGACGAATCCGGCGAACTCGCCGACCCCGAGGCCCGGCTTGCGGCCCTGCTGCGGGATTCCGCGGCCCGCGCCGAGGACTGGTACGCGCTGGGGATGCGCCTTGTGCCGTACCTCGATCGGCGCAGCGCCGCGTGTTGCCTGGCCATGGCCGGTATCTACCGGCACTTGCTCAACCGGATCGAGGAGGACCCCACGAGCATCTACCGCTCACGCATGTCGTTGTCGGGCGGAGAAAAGGCGCGGGTCGCGGCCGCGGCGCTGCTGAGGGCGGCGCGATGACAATAGCTCGGGGGGCGCGCTCGCATGAGCATCGCGTTGCTGTCATCGGCGGCGGACTTGCCGGCATCACCGCTGCGCTGGACTGCGCCGACGCAGGTTCGGCCGTAACGCTTTTCGAATCGCGTTCATTCCTAGGCGGACTCACGTTCTCCTTCCGCCGAGGCGATCTCTGGGTGGACAACGGGCAGCACGTCTTCCTGCGCTGTTGCACGAGCTACCTTGCGCTGCTCGAACGGCTCGGGGTCACCGACAAGACGGTGTTGCAACCGCGCCTGGACATACCGGTGCGTAGTCCGGCCACCGCGGGTCGGCTGCACCGCAACGGTTTTCCTGCCCCGCTGCATCTCTCCGGCTCGCTGCTTCGCTATCCGTGGCTGTCGCACGCCGAGCGGGTACGGTTCGCCCGCGCGGCGCTTGCCCTGAAGAACGTCAATCGCGCCGACCCACGCACGGACGAGCAGAGCTTCGGCGACTGGCTGCGCGCGCACCGACAGAGCGAGCGCGCTATTGCGACGCTGTGGGATCTGGTCGGAATAGCGACGCTCAATGCGCGGGCTGACGATGCCTCACTGTCTCTGGCGGCGACCGTCTTTCAAATCGGCATGCTCAACGCCAACTCGACGGGCGACATCGGCTGGGCCAGCGTGCCATTGCAGGAGCTGCACGGCGATGCCGCGATGACCGCGCTCGACCGGGCCGGTGCACGGGTCCGGCTGCGCGCCAAGGTAACCGGGCTGCGGGCCAGCGGTGCCGGCTGGACGGTTACGACGGACTGCGGCGCGGATGGCTTCGATGCCGTCGTCCTCGCCGTCCCACCCTCGGTCGCCGAACAACTCGCGCCTGCGGCGCTGCGGCCGGGACTGGCGGACGAACTCGGCAGCGCGCCGATCGTGAATGTGCATGTGGTGGTGGACCGTCAGGTGCTCGACGCGCCGTTCCTCGCCGGCGTGGACAGCCCGGTGCAGTGGGTTTTCGACCGCACCGAACAGTCCGGTCTCACACGCGGACAGTATCTGGCGATCTCGCTCTCCGCCGCCGACGACGTCATCGACGTGCCGACGGCCGACCTACGGGACCGGTTCCTCCCCGCACTACGAGACCTGCTGCCGCGGTTGCGTGAGGCCAACGAAATGGACTTCTTCGTCACACGCGAGCGCGCCGCCACGTTCCGCCCGGTGCCCGGTAGTGCCCATCATCGGCCCGGACCGGTGACCGCGAGCCATGGTCTGTTTCTCGCCGGCGCATGGACCGACACCGGCTGGCCCGCAACGATGGAGGGTGCGGTGCGCAGCGGCGCCGCCGCGGCCTCCGCCGTCCTCGACAGTTCCCGAATCCGGGCAACGAAGGAGGTTGCGTGACCGCAACACTGAATGGACTGGGCTACGGTCGGGACCTCATCGATGCGGCGCTGCGCAACGCGGTAGCCCGGCTCGACCCGGACACCGGGCTAGTCGTCTCATACCACCTCGGCTGGTGCGATCCGCAGGGCAATCCGCTGACCGGTAACGGCGGCAAGGCAATTCGGCCCATCATGACGTTGCTCGCTGCCCGTGCCTGCGGGGCCGCCGACACCGCCGCACTGCCCGGTGCGGTCGCCGTTGAGCTGGTGCACAACTTCTCACTGGTGCACGACGACCTGATGGACCGCGACCGCGAACGCCGCCATCGCGCGACGGTGTGGGCGGTGTGGGGTGACGCGACCGCGGTCCTGGCCGGGGACATGATGCTGTCGCTCGCGCATGACGTCCTGCTCGAGAGCGACTCACCGCACGCGGCACCAGCGGGCAGAGTGATCGCCGCCGCGACGCGCGATCTCATCCGCGGGCAGGCCCAAGACATTGCGTTCGAGCGGCGCAACGACGTTGGCCTACAGGAGTGCCTCGACATGGCGTTCGGCAAGACGGGCGCACTACTCGGGGCGAGCTCGGCGGTGGGCGCGGTCCTGGCAGGAGCGGACGAGCCGACGGTCGCAGCGATGTCGGATTACGGCCGCCACGTTGGGCTGGCATTCCAACTCGTCGACGATGTGCTCGGCATCTGGGGCGAGCCCGAGATCACGGGAAAGCCGGTCTATTCCGATCTGCGTTCACACAAGAAGTCGTTGCCGATCACGTGGACGCTGGAACAAGACGACACAACGGCGAGTGAGCTACGCGAATGGCTTGCAGCCGAACCGGATTCGATGGTGACCGAGTCCGAACTCCGCTCTGTCGCCACACTGATCGACCACAGCGGTGCGCGCGACTGGACACTCGCCGAGGCCCGCCGCCGCGTCGAACTCGCCCAGCGCGCCCTGGACAGCATCGACCTGCTCACCACGCCCCGCGCAGCGCTGTGCGATCTCGCGCAATACATCGTCGACCGGGAGGCATGAATGACGCAGACCGCCGATCGCACCGACACCTCCGCTTCGGCTGCACAGGTCTCGCTCGATGCCAACGCGCGGGCCGCGCTCGACACCGCGGTAGGACTGCTCCGCTCGCAGCAGCACGAGAACGGTTGGTGGAAGGGCGCGCTCGACACGAATGTCACGATGGATGCCGAGGACCTGCTGATGCGCGCGTTCCTCGGTATCTCCTCCCCCGAGGTCACAATTCCCGCGGCGCGCTGGATTCGGTCCCAGCAGCGCGCGGACGGCACCTGGGCCACCTTCCACCATGGGCCCGGCGACCTGTCCACCACGATCGAGGCGTGGGTGGCGCTGCGGCTGGCCGGTGACGAGCCCGACGACCCGCATATGCAGGCGGCGGCCGAGTTCGTGCGGGCTCAGGGCGGTATCGAGGCAAGCCGGGTGTTCACCCGAATCTGGTTGGCGCTGTTCGGCCTCTGGTCCTGGGACGACTGCCCGAATATGCCGCCCGAGATCATGTTCCTGCCGTCCTGGGCACCGTTGAATATCTACGACTGGGGCTGCTGGGCGCGCCAGACCATCGTCCCGCTCACCATCGTCGGCACGCTGCGTCCGGTCCGGCCGTTGCGCACCGCCACTGGTGACCCGATCGGTATCGACGAATTACATACTGGGGCAATCTCTCCTGAGCCGCGACTGTTCTCGGCGAAGGGTGCGTTCGCCCGGCTCGACTCCGTGCTGCACACCTACGCCCGCCGTCCGATCGGGCCGGTCCGCCGGCTCGCGATGCGGCAGGCCACCGAATGGATCCTGGCCCGCCAGGAGGCCGACGGCGGCTGGGGCGGCATCCAGCCGCCATGGGTGTACTCGCTCCTCGCCCTGAACCTGATGGGCTACCCGATCGACCACCCGGCGATGAAGGCCGGACTCGACGGCCTCGACACCTTCGTGCTGCACGGACAGACCCCGGAGGGACCCACCCGGCGGCTGGAAGCCTGCCAGTCGCCGGTGTGGGACACCGCCCTCGCGCTCGCGGCCCTGCTGGATGCCGGTGCGCCATCGGATGATCCGGCCGTACTGCGCGCCGCGAACTGGCTGCTCGACGAGCAGGTCACCGGTGCGGGCGGCGACTGGCAGGTGCGCCGGCCCGATCTCCCGCTCGGCGGTTGGGCATTCGAGTTCGCCAACGACAACTACCCCGACACCGACGACTCCGCGGAGATCATCCTGAGCCTGCGCCGGGTCGCGCACCCGGAACCCGGCAGGCTCACCGACGCGCTGGACCGCGCGGTGGAGTGGACCGCGGGTATGCAGTCGCGTGACGGCGGCTGGGGCGCGTTCGATGCCGACAACACAAGCACCGTGCCGACCATGCTGCCGTTCTGCGATTTCGGCGCGGTGATCGATCCGCCCTCGGCCGACGTCACCGCCCACGTCGTGGAGATGCTCGCCCGCGAAGGCGATCGACATACCGAGCGGGTACAGCGCGGGGTGCGCTGGCTGCTCGACAATCAAGAGCCGGACGGTTCGTGGTTCGGCCGGTGGGGGGCCAACTACATCTACGGGACCGGCGCGGCGGTGCCCGCGCTCATCGAGGCAGGCGTTGATCCTGGATCGTCGGCCATCCGATCGGCGGTGCGCTGGCTGACCGAACACCAGAATCCTGATGGCGGCTGGGGCGAGGATCTGCGCTCGTATCGCGACCGGGACAAATGGGCGGGTCGCGGCGAGTCGACGCCCTCGCAGACCGGCTGGGCACTGATCGCACTGCTCGCTGCGGGCTGCGGGTCGGCGGCGTTCCGCACCGACAGCGACTCATCCGCGGTGCGGGCCGGCGTCGAGTACCTGGTTGTGACGCAACGTATCGATGGCGGCTGGGACGAGGACTATTTCACCGGCACCGGATTTCCCGGTGACTTCTACATCAACTACCACATGTATCGGCTGGTCTTTCCGATCTGGGCGCTCGGCCGATACCTGAGGGGCCGACCATGACGGCCCACACGCCGGCCACGGTCTGCACCCCGCTACGCAGCGAATACGCGGCGCTGCGCGGCAGGGTCGCGGTGCCGGTGCACAGGACCGGCCGCGGGCCAGAACGGCCACTGCCCGCGGCCGGCCCGGTGCTTATCGCCGGGGTAGCCGGTGCGCTGGACACCAACCTGCGTCCCGGCGATGTCATCGTCGCCAGCGAATTGCGCACCCCGACGAGCACTCTCACCAGCCCGGCGGCAGTGCTGCTCGCGAACGAACTGCGCCGACTCGGACTGCCCACCCATTTCGGCCCACTGCTCTCGACGGATCGGGTGGTGGACGGAAAGGCGCGCACCGCAGCAGCCGCAACCGGCGCCCTCGCTGTCGACACCGAGTCCGCCTTCCTCGCCGCGCAGGCACCGCCCGGTCAGGCCGTCGCGCTGCGCACCATCGTGGACACACCCGTTGCCCCGCTGTTGCGGCCGGGAACCCCATGGCGCGGGTACTCCGCGCTGCGGGCGCTGCGGACTGCGGCACCGGCGATCGATGCCTGGGCCGCGGCCACCGGCGCGCGCGAACTGCTGTTGGCCGGTCCGCGCTCGTTCTGCGCCGGGGTGGAACGAGCCGTCGAGATCGTCGAGCGCGCGCTGGCCCAGTACTCGGTGCCGGTCTATGTGCGACGACAGATCGTGCACAACCGCCACGTCATCGACGACCTGCGCAGCCGGGGTGCGGTCTTCGTCGAAGAGGTCGAGCAGATTCCGGAGGGCTCGGTCGCGGTCCTCGCCGCGCACGGCGTGGCGCCTGCCGTGCGCCGCGCGGCCGCGGCACGTTCACTGCGCGTCATAGATGCGACGTGCCCGCTGGTTGCGAAGGTGCACTCCGAGGTGCGCCGCTTCGCTGCAAAAGGCAACACCGTGCTGTTGATCGGCCACGACGACCACGAGGAAGTTGTCGGCACCCGCGGCGAGGCACAGGACAACGTGATTGTTGTGCCCGATCCGGCTGCCGCGGAGCAGGTTTCGGTACCCGATCCCGAGAGGGTTTCCTACGTCATGCAGACCACCCTGGCCGTGGACGAGGCTGAGGGGATCGCCGCAGTGCTGCGCGAGCGGTTCCCCGCGGTGGAGCGGCCGGCCAGCGACGACATCTGCTACGCCACCACCAACCGGCAGCGGGCCGTCCGCGTCGTCGCGGAACAGTCCGATCTCGTCCTGGTGGTCGGCTCGCAGAACTCGTCGAACTCGCACCGGCTCGCCGAGGTCGCCGGCCGGACCGGAATCCCCGCACACCTGATCGACGATGCGTCCGAAGTCGAGCTGTCCTGGCTCGCCAGTGCTCGTCGAGTCGGGATCACCGCCGGGGCCTCCGCGCCACCGCAATTGGTCAGCGAGCTCATCACGTGCCTGTCCGGGCTCGGCACCACCACGACTCGTGAAGTCACCGTCGTCAACGAGGACATCCAATTCACACTCCCGAGAGAGGTGAGCTGATATGGCCATGCCCCTGCACCTGTCGCTGCGGCTCGGCGGCTACCTGTTCAAGCAGAAGCTGTTGCGCCGGGAGAAGTTCCCGATCCTCGTCGAACTCGAACCACTCTTCGCGTGCAACCTCGCCTGTGCGGGTTGCGGCAAGATCGCGCATCCCGCCGCAATTCTCAAGCAGCGCATGCCGGTCGAGCAGGCGGTGAACGCGGTGGTGGAGACCGGTGCACCGATGGTGTCGATTGCCGGCGGAGAACCGTTGATGCACAAGCAGATCGACGAGATCGTGCAGCAGCTGCTGGACAAGCACAAGATCGTCTTCCTGTGCACGAACGCGGTGCTGCTGCCCAAGCACCTGCACCGGTTCAAGCCACATCGCAACTTCGCCTGGATCGTGCATATCGATGGGCTGCGCGAGCGCCACGACGCATCGGTGTGCAAGGAGGGCGTGTTCGATCAGGCGATCGCGGCGATCAAACAGGCCCAGGCCGCCGGCTTCCGGGTGATGACCAATACGACGTTCTTCGATACGGACACCCCGCAGGACGTCATCGATGTGCTCGACTACCTCAACGACGAGCTCGGCGTCGACAACATGCAGATCTCACCCGGGTACGCGTATGAGCGCGCACCTGATCAGGAGCACTGGCTGGGCCCCGCCCAGACCAAGGCGCTGTTCGCAAAGGCGTTCTCGGACGGCCGGCGCAAGAAGTGGCGACTCAACCACTCCCCCATATTCCTCGACTTCCTCGAGGGCAAGGTGGACCTGGACTGCACGGCCTGGGCGATTCCGTCGTACTCGATCAAGGGCTGGCAGCGGCCGTGCTACCTGCTCGACGACGGCTACGTCGAGACCTACAAGGAGCTGTTGGAGTCGACCGATTGGGACGCGTTCGGCCGCGGCAAGGATGAGCGCTGCGCGAACTGCATGGCGCACTGCGGCTACGAGCCGACCGCGGTGGTCGCCACGCTCGGGTCGCTGCGAGAGACGATCCGCGCCGCTGTCGGCTCCTGAGCCGCCGTCGATACGGTCGGCTCCTGATCAGTCGGGAGCTTCGTCGCCGCTGTCGACCGGTGGCATCTGCTTGCGCTCACCGGCGTGACCAGGCACGTCGTCGTCCTCGCGTTCGTCCTCGACACGTTGCTCGAGGTTGTCGAGCAGCTTGTCGAGGTTGCTCGGGTCGGAGTAGTAGACCGGCTCGCCGCGGCGGCCACTCCTTCGGCTCGAATCAGTCATGGTCCCTTAGTACCCGAAACCGGCGCGACACACGCGGGCATGCCCGATTGGTCGTATCTTGCCGCGATCCGCGGAATCGACGCGTCAGGTGGCGTCGGGATCGATCGGCGGGGCCTCGTTCGCCTTCAGCGGCTTCTGCCGCCGGGCAGGCTGCTGAGGTGCGCCGGCCTGCTCCGCGGCCTTGTCGAAATTGCCGGTGAAGAGCGAATCGTCGCCGTCGAGGAGATGCTTGGTGATCGCCGAGCGCGGTGTCATGCCACGCATCTTGTTGAGCTCCGACAGCGGCTGACGCAGTTCATCGAAGTCCGTGCCTAGCTCATCCTTCAGCTGGGCGGTCGCGCCGCTGGCGTAATCACGTACCTGGCGCAGGGAACGCGAGGTCCACTGCACAGCCCCGGGCAGCCGTTCCGGGCCCAGGATCACGAGGGCGGCGACGAGCAAGACAACCATCTCGCCCCAGCCGATATTGCCGAACACCCAGCCAGGATACCTGCGCTCGTTTGGATGCCTAGTCCGATGTCAGCGTGACCTGCACTTCGACCGGACGGCCATCGCGAATCAGAGTGACGGGAACGGTGTCCCCGATCTGCTGCGACTGTACTGCGACGACGAGTTCGTCCGAGCTGGTGACGTCACGGTCGCCGACCTTCACGATCACGTCGCCCTCGACGATGCCGGCCTGCTGCGCGGGGCTGCCTGCCCGCACGTTCGCCACCTCGGCGCCGCTCGTGGCTTCGTTGACCACCGAGCGGGAGTTGATGCCCATCTCGGGATGGTGCATCTCGCCGTCCTTGATGAGCGACTGCGCCACCTTGGCCACCACGTCGGCCGGGATCGCGAAGCCAAGACCCACCGAGCCGCCGCTCTCGCTACGGATCGCGCTGTTGATGCCGATCACGTGCCCGTCGAAATCGACGAGCGGCCCGCCGGAGTTGCCGGGGTTGATCGCGGCGTCTGTCTGCACGGCGTCGATCACCGCATCGGTGTCGGTGCCCTCGCCGGACAGTCGCACCGGACGGTTGAGCGCACTGACGATGCCGGAGGTGACGGTCTTGCTCAGGCCGAGCGGGGAGCCCACCGCGACCACATCCTGGCCGACCTGGATGTCTTCGGACTTGCCCAACTGGGCGACGGTGAGGTTGTCCACGTCGACCTTCACCACCGCGAGGTCGGTCTTGATGTCGCGGCCCACGATCTGCCCCGGCACCTTGCTGCCGTCGGAGAACACGACCTGCAGCGTCGCGGCCTCGGGGTCGCTCGCGGCCATCGAGATCACGTGGTTGTTGGTGACGATGTAGCCCTGCCCGTCGATCACGACACCCGATCCAGTGGACGCGTTGTCGCCGAGCGTCGACTGGATCGAAACGACCGCGGGCAGCACCGCCTCGGCCACCGCCGCGACCGTGCTGCGCGGACTCTCACCCTCGTCGACCTGTTCGAGCGCGACATTGCGCGAAGTCAGGTCCTGACCGGTTTCGGCGGTGAGACGGCCGACCAGGCCACCGACGATTCCGATGAGCAGGGCGATCGCGGCCAGTACGACCAGGGCCTTGGGCTTTACGCGGGAGCCGAAAAGCACCTCGCGCACAGCAAGTTTGTGCGCGGGCGTGGTGTGCGCGCTGCGCGTTTCGGTGAGCGCGGGCGGGCCGAGGCGCGCACCCGCAGCGGGATCGCGCCAGGGATCCTCCGGCGTCGGCTCCGCTTCCCGGTCCTGATCGGCGTCGGGGTCGCGCTGGATGGTGTCGGACTCACCCTCGGGCCGGCCGAATGCTTCGGCGAGCACCGGATCCGGGCGGGCGATCGTCACCTCTGGTGACGGTGAAATCCGCTGCCCGGCAGCGGAGAACGGGCCCTCTTCCCCAGCCGGTCGGCCGAACGCGTTCGCGGTTCGCGTGTCGACCTTCGGCCGGTAGACCGGGCGTGGCCCGAGAACCGGGGCGTCCGGGGGACGCAGCGCACTGGGGCGCGTCGCATCGTCGGGGGTCGGAGAAGCCGCATCCCGGTCGCCCGATGAGGGCGACCCGCTCGAATCCGAGGTCACTCGGCCGACTCTACTTGCGCCAGCGCAGGGTCCAACGCCTGCTCCCGGCGCCGAATTGCGTGTCGGGCGAGCAGCCCGGGTATTCGCCAAGCGGAATCTGGCTCAGGGTACCGAGCAGCGAGCTGGGCATGGTGATGTCACCGGCGCAATGCCGCAGCATGCGGCGGGCGTTCAGCTGAGCCTCCACCTCGGCGGCGCACTCCGGGCACAGCGAGAGATGCTGCGATGCACGCATGTACGCGCCCATCCGGAGTTCCCCGTCGACGTAGGAAGCGATCGCTTCGCTGGCCAGGTGCTCGGTGGAACCGAACCGACGGTGATCACGAGGGTCGAATGGAGAAGCCGACCCGCCGAACTCGCCGTGGGTCATCGATTCCTCCTTCGTTGTCATCCTCGCGCTACGCGCTCGTTGCTCGTACTGCCGTGTCCTCGCTGTGCTCGGACAAATACTCACGTATCGCTTGTCGGCCGCGGTGGATCCGACTCCGCACAGTACCGAGCTTCACACCCAGTGTGGCACCGATCTCCTCGTAGGAGAGTCCTTCGATGTCACACAGGACGACCGCGGCGCGAAACTCCGGCGCCAGCGAGTCGAGCGCGGACTGCAGATCCGGGGCCAGACGCGCGTCGTGATAGGCCTGCTCGGGGCTCGGCCCGTCCGACGGAACCCGGTCGTAGTCCTCAGGCAGCGCCTCCATCCGGATGCGATTACGCCGGCGGACCATGTCCAGGAACAGGTTGGTCGTAATGCGGTGCAGCCAGCCCTCGAACGTGCCGGGCTGGTAGTTCTGCAGCGACCTGAAAACCCTGATGAAGGTGTCCTGGGTCAGGTCTTCGGCGTCTTGGGCGTTGCCGGACAGCCGGTAGGCCAGGCGGTACACACGATCTCCGTGCTCGCGCACAAGCTCTTCCCAGGATGGCATCCCAGCCTTGCCGTCGGTCGCGTCGAACGCGGCCATTCCGGACAATGGCATCACGCCATCGGGATCGATATCGCCGCCGAATTCGGCGGACGGCACAACTTCGATCATGCCCGCACGCACAGCGTTCTCGGGCAGGTCAACGGATTCGCGCACAACATCGACCATGTGGATGGTGCCTACCTCCTCGTCAGGATCGCGCGTCGCCTTGCAAGACATCGCATCAACAGAGAACTACCTGAACACCCGGTTTGTTCCCGTTTTCCGCATCGCCTATGCGTCGATTTCGCGTTCGACCACCTCCTGTGTAGGCATCACTCTCTCCGTTGCGCCTGAGGGATGGCCTAGGAGAAACCTGAGGTGCCGCTGAGAATATTTGCCGCGACCAGGGAAATCCTTCGTCGTGCCTGCCCGACCTGCGCCGACGGGAGCGATAGCCTCGGCATCGTGGCCACGAACGCGGAGAAGACTCTGAGCTACGTCGAGGAGTCGGTGATCGAGGACGACGTCCTGATCGCGGCGCGCGAACGCGCCGAGGATCTCGGCGCCGAACCCGTGTCACCGGCGGTCGGTGCGGTATTGAGCATGTTCGCGCAGTTGCTCGATGCGAAAACTGTGGTTGAGGTCGGCACGGGAGCTGGAATCAGTGGGTTGTGGCTGCTCGACGGCATGCGCGAGGACGGCACCCTCACGACGATCGACGCCGAACCCGAGCACCAGCGGGCCGCGAAGGAAGCTTTCAAGGCCGGCGGCATCCCCGCCACCCGCACCCGCCTGATCAACGGCCGTGCCCTCGACGTCCTCCCCCGGCTCGCCGACGGCTCCTACGACCTGGTCTTCATTGACGCCACCCCGACCGACCACCCGCTCTACGTCCAGCAGGCCGTGCGCCTGCTGCGCCCGGGCGGGCTGATCGTGTTCCACAACGCCCTGCTCTCCGGCAAGGTGCCGGATTCCTCGGAGCGCGAAGCGGCGACGGTCGCGGTGCGCGCGGCGACGCGGGCGATTGCCGAGGACGAGCAGTTGACCAAGGTGATCGTGCCGCTGGGCGACGGACTGCTTTGCGCCGTGCGAGACGGGGATTCCGGCCCGAACACCTAGCGCCTCCTCGCGGTGGACAACCTTGCCACTCGCTGAACGCGCGTTTAGCATATTGAACATGCGTTCAACCGACGCCGACCTGTCCACCCCGGCCAGGATCCGGGACGCGGCAATCGACACCTTCGGCACGAAGGGGTTCGACACCGGAGTTCGCGCTATTTCGGCTGCGGCGGGCGTTTCCCCTGGCTTGGTCATCCACCATTTCGGGTCCAAGGACGGCCTGCGCGCGGCGTGCGATGAGCGGGTGCTCGAGATCATCCGCGACCAGAAGCTGGCCAACATCCGCGAGCCCGGGCCGGGCCGGATGCTCACCGCGCTTGCCGAGGTCGACGAGTACGCCACCGTCGTCGCATACATGGTCCGGAGCTTCGCCGCCGGAGGCCCGCTGGCCGAGTCGCTCCTCGAGCACATGATTGCCGACGCCGAGGAGTACCTGGCCGAGGGCGTCGCCACCGGAGTGCTGCGCGAAAGCCGCGATCCGCAGGCCCGGGCGCGCTACCTCACGCTGGCCAATGTCGGCGCGATGATCCTGCACCTGCAGTTGCATCCGGTCCCCGAGGACAGCGACCATCGCGCAGCCCTGCGCGATGTCGCCGAGACGCTGGCGCTGCCCGCCCTCGAGCTGTACACCCAGGGACTCCTCACCGATTCGACCATGCTCGACGGCTATCTCGCTGCCCGAGCACCGACTACACAGGAGTGATGATGGCAACGGTCATCGACGTCTCGGGAGTGACCAAGAAATTCGGCAAGTCGGTCGCACTCGACCAACTCGATCTCCGCGTCGAGGAGGGCGAAACACACGGCTTCCTCGGTCCCAACGGCGCGGGCAAGTCGACGACGCTGCGGATCCTGCTCGGCATGTTGAGCATCGACGGTGGAACCGTCCGCGTCCTCGACCGTGATCCCTGGCGCGACGCGGTAGCACTCCACCGCGAAATCGCCTATGTACCTGGCGATGTCACGCTTTGGCCATCGCTCTCCGGTGGGGAGACCATCGACCTGCTCGGCCGGATGCGCGGCGGTATCGATCTGGCGCGGCGCGATGAGCTCATCGAGCGGTTCGGGCTCGACCCACGCAAGCGGAACCGCGCCTACTCGAAGGGCAACCGCCAGAAGGTCGCCCTCGTCTCGGCGCTCTCCTCTTCCGCACGCGTGCTGTTGCTCGATGAACCGACGTCCGGACTGGATCCGCTGATGGAGCAGGTCTTTCGCGAGTGCGTCGCAGAGGCGCGCGAACGCGGTGCCACCATCTTGCTGTCGAGCCACATCCTCTCCGAGGTCGAGCGGCTGTGCGAACGCGTGACCATCATCCGCGCCGGACGCACGATCGAGAGCGGCTCCCTGGCCTCGATGCGACACCTGAGCCGCACCTCTGTCACCGCCGAATTACTCAGTGAACCAGTCGATCTCGAACGTTTACCCGGTGTATCGGATGTGCATGTCGACGGCCGGATACTGCACTGCCAGGTGGACAGCGAGCACCTCGGCGAGCTGATCCGCCTGCTCGGCGACACCGGCGTGCGAAGTCTCGTCAGCAATCCCCCGACGCTCGAGGACCTCTTCCTGCGCCACTACCGCGTCGGCCCGGCCGAGGTGGCGGTATGACCATGACGCTCGCTCGGCCCGCGGCCGCGCCGGTAGCGGCGGGCGATTTCGCCGGCACGGCGGGATTGCTCCGGCTGTACCTGCGTCGCGACCGAATTGTCTTGCCGCTCTGGGTACTTCTGCTGTCGCTACCGCTCGCTCCGGTCTACGTGGACAGCGTTGCGAGCCTCTACACCACCGAGGCCGAACGCGCTGGGTTCGCGGCGATGATTCTGTCCAGCCCGGCCCAGCTCGCCATGTACGGCCCGCTGTACAACACCAGCATTGGGGCAACCGGCGTATGGAAAGCCGGCATGTTCTACACGCTGATCGGCGTGGCGGTGATTCTCACCGTGGTCCGGCATACCCGGGCCGAGGAGGAAACCGGCCGCGCCGAGCTGATCGATTCCACCGCGGTGGGCCGATTCGCCGGCCTGACGGCTGCCATGCTGCTCGGCTTCGGCGCCTCGCTGGCGACCGGATTGCTCGGCGCGGCAAGCCTGTTCACCGCCGATGTGCCGAAGTCCGGGTCGCTCGCATTCGGTCTCGCGTTGGCGGGGAGCGGGTTTGTCTACACGGCGGTGGCTGCGGTCGCCGCACAGCTGAGCGCGAACGCCCGGACCACCCGCGGTATCGCGTTCGCCGTGCTCGGCACCGCCTATGCGCTGCGGGCGATCGGTGATGCCAGTGGCGACGAGGCATTGTCGTGGCTATCCCCGCAAGGCTGGTCGCTGCAAGTCCGCCCGTACGCCGGGGACCGGTGGTGGGTGCTGTTGCTCCACCTGGCCGCGACAGTCGTCCTGACCGTGCTGGCCTACGACCTGCAGCGCCGACGCGACCTAGGCTCTGGCCTGATCGCCGCCCGACTCGGGCCGCCCAACGCCTCGCCATGGTTGAGCAGTCCGTTCGGCCTGTCGTGGCGACTACAGCGCGGCAGCCTGCTGGTGTGGACCATCGGTCTAGCGCTCTACGCAGCGCTTGCCGGGTCGGTGGTTCATGGCATCGCAGACAACCTCGGCACCAACGACACCATGCGCGAGATCGTCACCCGGATCGGCGGCACGACCACCATCGAGGACGCGTTCATCCGGCTCGCCTTCACCATGCTCGGGGTCGGCGCCTCCGCGTATGCGATCTCGGCGACGCTGCGGCTGCATGGCGAGGAGGAGGCGCACCACGCCGAGACCATCCTGTCCAGATCGGTCGGCAGATTGCGCTGGGCGGCAAGCCATCTCCTTTTTGCACTACTCGGCCCGGTGCTGTTGATGGCCGTTGCGGCCACCGCATGCGGGGTGACCTACGGCATCTCGGCGAACGATGTTCCTGGCAAGCTCACCGACTCCTTCGGCGCCGCCCTGCTGCAACTGCCGTCCATCTGGCTGATAGCAGGGACCGCGATCCTGTTGTTCGGTGCACTCCCCCGGTTCGCGCCGGTCGCCTGGGGGGTGTTGTCGGCGTTCATTGCGCTGTACCTGCTCGGGTCGGTCTCCGGCATCCCGCACTGGGTGCTCGACCTTGCCCCGTTCGCGCACACGCCGGTGATCCCGGGCGGGCAGTTCGAGGCCACCGCCACGATCTGGTTGCTGGTGATCGACGCCGCGCTGATCGGGTTGGGGCTCTGGGCTTTTCGCCGCCGCGACCTCCGCTGAGCCCGCTCGAGCGCACGCTTCCCGAGCGCACGCTTCCCGAGTGCGAACTGTGTAAACGGGTGCAAAGTTTTGGCCCCACGAACACAATTTGCACCCGCGGAGGAAGTGCGAAGCGTTAGATCCAGACGCCCTTGCCGATCGCGACGACGCCGCCGTTGGAGACGGCGAACCGCTGGCGATCACGCTCGAGGTCGACGCCGATGATCTCGCCGTCGTTCACCACCACGTTCTTGTCGAGGATCGCCTTGCGCACGACCGCGCCGCGGCCGATCCGGACACCGGGCATGATCACGCTGCCCTCGACGGTGGCGCCTTCCTCGATGTAGACGTTGCTAGACAGCACCGAGTTGCGCACAGTCGCCGCCGAGAGGATGCAGCCCGCGCCGACCACCGATTCCTGCGCGAGGCCGCCCTGCACGAACTTCGCCGGCGGGAAGTTCTCCGCCTCACCGCGGATAGGCCAGCGGCGGTTGTACAGGTTGAACACCGGGTGCGTGGAGACGAGGTCCATGTGCGCGTCGTAGAACGCGTCGATGGTTCCGACGTCGCGCCAATAGCCTCGGTCCCGGTCCGTCGCGCCCGGCACGACGTTGTCCTTGAAGTCGTAGACCGCGGCCTCACCCTTGCCGACGAGGAACGGAATGATGTCGCCGCCCATGTCGTGGTCGGAGTCCGTGTTCTCGGAGTCGGCGCGAATCGAGTCGACGAGCACCTTCGTGGTGAAGACGTAGTTGCCCATCGACGCGAAGGTCATATTCGGATCATCCGGGGTACCCGGCGGATGGGTCGGCTTCTCCAGGAACTGGATGATCCGGCCGGACTCGTCGGTGTCGATGCACCCGAATGCGGTCGCCTCGCTGCGCGGGACGCGAATACCCGCGACGGTCACGCCCGCGCCCGATTCGATGTGCTGGCGAACCATCTGCTCCGGGTCCATCCGGTACACGTGGTCGGCACCGAAGACGACGATGTACTCGGGGTCCTCGTCGTAGATCAGGTTCAGCGACTGCAAGATCGCGTCGGCGCTGCCGGTGTACCAGCGCGGGCCGAGCCGCTGCTGCGCCGGGACCGGGGTGATGTACTCGCCGCCGAACCCGGACAGCCGCCACGTCTGCGAGATGTGCCGGTCCAGGGAGTGCGACTTGTACTGGGTCAGCACACAGATCCGGAGGTAGCCGGCGTTCACGAGATTGCTCAGTACGAAGTCGATCAGGCGGTACGCGCCTCCGAACGGAACGGCAGGCTTCGCCCGATCAGCCGTCAGGGGGAACAGTCGCTTTCCGGCGCCCCCGGCGAGCACTATTCCGAGCACATGCGGCTGGCTCCTCACATGTCCAAACTATCGGCAGCGGGTAGACCTCGCTAGCGATACGGCCAGCGTTTTGCGATCGAATGGCTCACTCCGGCGACGCGGACGGTCGCCGACTTCAGCGGAGCGGACTAGGTTTGACTCGTGCGAGTGGCGATGATGACGCGCGAGTACCCGCCCGAGGTGTACGGCGGCGCTGGAGTACACGTGACGCAGCTCGTCGCTCAGTTGCAGCGACTCTGCGATGTCGACGTGCATTGCATGGGCGCCCCCCGCGACGGTGCGCAGGTGCATGCCCCCGATCCGGAACTGGCAAAGGCCAACTCGGCGCTGCAGATCATTTCGGCCGAACTCCGGATGGCCGATGCCGCGCGCGAGGCGCAGGTGGTGCATTCCCACACCTGGTACGCAGGGTTGGCCGGACACCTGGCGTCCGCCCTGTACGACGTGCCACATGTGCTGACGGCCCATTCGCTCGAGCCGCGCCGGCCGTGGAAGGCCGAGCAGCTTGGCGGCGGTTACCGGGTGTCGTCGTGGTCCGAGCGCACTGCCGTGGAGAACGCCGACGCGGTCATCGCGGTGAGTGAGGGCATGCGTCTCGACGTGCTCGACGCCTACCCCGCGCTCGACCCCGGCCGCGTGCATGTCGTGCACAACGGCATCGACACCGACGCTTGGTATGCCGGTCCAGCGAAACCCGGGGAGCGAGCGGTGCTCGACGAACTCGGTGTGCGCCGCGACGCGCCCATCGCGGCCTTCGTCGGCCGGATCACTCGGCAGAAGGGCGTGCCCCATCTCCTCGCTGCCGCACGGGAATTCGATCCCGATATCTCGCTGGTGTTCTGCGCCGGCGCACCGGACACGCCGGAGATTGCGGCCGAGGTGCGCGATGGCGTCGCGGAGCTGGCGAAACAGCGGAACAACGTGTTCTGGGTGCAGGAGATGCTACCCACCGAGCAAATACGCGAAATCGTCTCCGCCGCAGATGTTTTCATCTGCCCCTCGGTGTACGAGCCGCTCGGCATCGTCAATCTCGAGGCGATGGCCGCCGAAACGGCGGTCGTCGCATCGGATGTGGGCGGTATCCCCGAGGTCGTCGAGGACGGTGTCACGGGCCGGCTGGTGCACTACGACCCGGCCGAGCACGAGACCTACGAGCACGCGCTCGCCCAGGCGGTGAACGAGGTTGCCGGAGACCGGGCGCGGGCCGCAGCGATGGGTCAGGCCGGCCGGGCACGCGCCATCGATCACTTCTCCTGGCCGGAGATCGCCCGGCAGACCCTCGCCATCTACTCCGACGTGATCGCCAAGCGCCCCTAATCCGCGGCGCGGTAGTGCGTCAACTGCACCGAGGCGGTCACTGACATCGGTTCGGGTAGTAGCTCGATGAGTTCTGCCCGCCGCTCCGGCGTGACGTGGTGCGCCGATGGCCCCATCCCGACGAGCGTGGCGACCTCATCACGATGCAGGGTCATGGTGAACTCGACCGGAACCTGCTCGACCCGTTCGAAATCCCCGGACAACGACTCGTCGAGTCGGCGATCCTTCTGCTCGTCCACGCCGATCATGCCGAGCGGTCCGATCAGTTCACGAAGGTGCCGCGTCGTCGGGGTGACGACGAGGAACGCGCCGCCCGGCGCGAGCACGCGCCGAATCTCCGGCGCATTTCGCGGCGCGAACACCGTCAGGACGGCGCTCATGCTGTCGTCGCGCACGGGCAAACCCTGCCACGCGTCCGCGACCACCGCGGCAGCCCGCTCGTGCGCCCGCGCGAGCCGGCGCGCTGCGGGCTTGGAGACGTCGAGACCGATGCCGACTGCGTCGGGTAGCTGGTCGAGCACGCGGCTCAGATAAAACCCCGTGCCGGCGCCGATATCGAGGATCCGCCGCTGGTGACCGCCCAGGCGTGCGATGAGGTCGGCCACCGCGGCCGCGATCGGGTCGTAGTGACCGGCAGCGAGGAATCGCACGCGGGCATCCACCATCGCGACCGTGTCCCCCACCATCGGTGACCGCCCGGCCAGCAGGGCAACGTAGCCCTGCCGAGCGATATCGAAGCTGTGCCCCCGTTCGCACTGCAGGCGCGCGTCCTCGGCGAGAAGCGTGCCCTCGCATACCGGGCAGCGCAGCAGCCCGACTGCAGACATAAATGAGCCCCGTAACCCACGACGGGGTGTACGGGGCTCGCCGGGGGGATTCCCGCTAGCTCGTGACACCCTTGAGTTCATCGCCGAGAGCTGCAGCTTCCTCCGGGGTCAGTTCGACGACCAGGCGTCCACCACCCTCGAGTGGAACCCGCATGACGATTCCCCGACCTTCCTTGGTTGCCTCGAGGGGACCGTCCCCAGTGCGGGGCTTCATGGCCGCCATCCCTACTCCCTCCGGATTTGCGCCAGACTTCGACGCGTTGGGTTCCTCATCCGGCACGCCCGTGGACGCGCCTCAATCGTCCATTCTTCCCTATCCCAGCGAGATGCGGGTATTGAGTCCATAATGTCGGCCCGCGAGTCGCGTTAGCCAGCGCTTGCGCGGGCTACTGAGAATGCTGGTTAACCAGCGCGCATGCTGGTTTTGGGGGCCTCGACGTCGACCCAGCAATCCGCAACGTGATCGTTCACGATCCCAGTCGCCTGCATGAGCGCATATGCGGTGGTTGGGCCAACGAACGCGAAGCCCCGGCGACGTAGCTCCTTCGCCATGGCAACCGATTCCGGAGTCGTCGCCGGAACGTCTGCCATCGTGGCGGGACGCGAATGCCCCTTCGGTGCGAAAGACCAGAGCAACTCGCCGAGATCGGTGTCGAGGTCGAGCACGGCTTGCGCATTGCGGACCGACGCGCGGATTTTGGCCTTGTTGCGCACGATCCCAGCGTCCGCGAGCAGGCGCTGCTCGTCGTCGTCACCGAATCGCGCAACCACTTCCGGGTCGAAGCCGGCGAAGGCCTCCCTGAACGCCGGGCGTTTGCGCAGGATCGTGATCCACGACAGCCCCGACTGGAACGCCTCGAGGCAGATGCGCTCGAACAACTCGTCACGGTCGTGCAGCGGCCTGCCCCACTCGGTGTCGTGGTAGTCCGCGTAGAGCTGCGATGAGGTCGCCCACCCGCATCGAACGAGTCCGTCAGCGATCTCGGTCATCGGTGCTGTCCCCGGGCCAGTTCCTCGGACAGCGACTGCACCTGCCCCCGGAGCGCATCGATCTCCCCCGCGAGGCGGTCCAGCGCCCAATCCACCTCCGCGGCCTTGTAACCGCGCAGCGTCTGCTGGAAGCGCAGTGCGCGCACGTCACGGCCATTCACGTCCTCGGCGGGCAGGACAGTGGCAGTGGTGCCGCGCGGCAACGGGCCGAGCTCCTCGGACCTGCCGAACACCGCGCTGGCGACCACAAACAGGATGGCGGCGATCACGGCGACGACCAGGACGTACAGCAGCATCGTCAGCATGCGTCGATCCTGCCAGTTGCCGCCGACAACGACATCGACAGCGTGATCGCCGCGCGAGCTAGGGGCGCAGCGTGTTCATCGGCGGCCGGTCGGCCAGCGACACATCGGTGCTCGCCGGCACGAACAGGCCCTGCTCCAGCGGGAACTGAGTCAGCGGAGCACCGGAATCCTTCACGCCGCAGCGGCCGAGGATCGTGCCCACGATCTGGCGGCTCATCGCACCGAGCTCGTTGAGCGGCCTGTTGCGATGCTTGCGGACCCCGAGATTGACCTGCCCGATCGCGGCCAGCCCGAGCTTGTCGTAGGTGTCGAGCAGCAGCCCGA
Source organism: Aldersonia kunmingensis (assembly GCF_001646865.1). Classification (GTDB taxonomy): domain Bacteria; phylum Actinomycetota; class Actinomycetes; order Mycobacteriales; family Mycobacteriaceae; genus Aldersonia; species Aldersonia kunmingensis. Next base: position 67,728 of record NZ_LRRB01000081.1, read on the forward strand.
TCTCCACTCCGTAACCGGGCGCGAACGGCACCGAGGTGAGCAGCTCCCGGGTGCCGGCGTACTCGCCACCGAGCGGCTGCAGCACGCTGGACAGATCCGGCCGCAATGCGGACAGCATGGGCCGGGCGACGAGTTCGGTCACCCGTCCGCCGCCGTTCGCGTCCTCGGCCTCGCCCACCTTGAGCGGCCGCCGGTAATACCCCTTGACGAGGTGAATGCCCTCGCCGGTGAGCAGTGGGCCGAGCAGATTGGGCACGAAGGACGGGTCGGGATCGATCAGATCGGCGTCGATGAAGGCAACCAGGTCGCCGTCGGTGGCGGCCAGCGAGCGCCAGAGCACCTCGCCCTTCCCCGGCACGGGCAGCAACTCAGGGACCGCCTGCTCCCGGTTGATCACCTTCGCACCCGCCGCGCGGGCCCGTGCCGCGGTGGCGTCGACGGATCCGGAGTCGAGCACAACCAGCTCATCAACAAGATTGCCGAGCAGTGGGCGGATCGTCTCGATCACGCCGGCCACGGTCGCTTCCTCATTGAGCGCCGGAAGGACGACCGAGACTGTGCGACCCTTCTTCGCCGCAATCAGCTCCGCGACCGTCCAGTTCGGTGCGTCCCAGGTGTTGGCCTCCGCCCAATAGCGATGTGCGGGGCCGTTCTCGATGTCGGTAACGGTCATGCCAAACCTCGCAGGGTGTGTGCCGGCCTGCGGGCACCGATGATCGCAGCGACCATATCGACGACTCGGCGAGTCTGAGCCACTTCGTGCACACGGAAAACTTCGCGCGCCGCCCGCGGCTGCTATCGCCGTTGCCGCCAAGGTGCCCTCCAACCGCTCGTCGAGTGCTACACCCAGAGTCTCCCCGATAAAGTCTTTGTTGCTCAGCGCCATAAGCACTGGCCACCCGGTGTTTACAAGAACGTCCACTCGACGCAACAACTCGAGCCCGTGGAAGGTGTTTTTCCCGAAATCATGGGTCGGATCGATGAGGATCGCGTCCTTGGGCACCCCGAGTTCGCACGCCCGCTCGGCCGCGCCGACCACCTCGTCGAGCACCGAAGCGACGACATCCGGGTACCGCACCCGATGCGGGCGGGTGCGCGGGACGGCACCGCCGGTGTGGCTGCAGACGATTCCCACGCCGAGTTCGGCCGCCACCGCGACCAGCTCGGGATCAGCCCCCGCCCACGTGTCGTTGATCAGGTCGGCGCCCTCGGCAACCGCCTGCCGCGCGACGTCGCTGCGCCACGTGTCGACGCTGATGAGCAGCTCGGGATACCGCCGGCGGATCTCGGCGACGAACGGGACGACCCGCCGCGACTCCTCGGTGGCGTCCACGACATCGCCAGGACCGGCCTTCACACCGCCGATGTCGACCAGGTCGGCGCCCTCGTCGACCGCGCGTTCCACCGCGGCCATCGCGGCCGTATCGGTGAAGGTCGCGCCCCGGTCGTAGAACGAGTCCGGAGTGCGGTTGACGATGGCCATGACCAGCGCGCGGTCGGTGGCGACCGGCTTTCCGCACAGCGTCGCCGAAGGCATCGGCGGTGGCGCAGTCGGCGAGGTCACCCCTCCATGAAACACGACCGCTCCGGATCGCTCGCCGTGCGCATTGGCTACTTGCCGGGTTTGCGGCCCGCGGCGACCTCGTCGGGGTATTCCTCGTAGAACTCGACGTAGCCCTCGCCGCGCCCGGCGAGCACGTACAGCTCGCTGTCCTCGTTGTTCTCGAAGCCCTGTTTGCGCAGCGTCACCTTCATGCTCTTGAACGTGGAGGTCTGTTCCAGTTCTTCGACCACCCGGACAAATAGCGGTACGGCGTAGGACGGCAGATCCTTGTACAGCTGATTCGCTGTGGCCCCGCCGTCGAAGGACTGCCCGTCACGCAGCGTCACCGCGGCCATGCCTGCCTTGCCGTCCGCACCGGGCACCTCGACGCCGTACACAACGGCATCTCCGACGGTGTCGAGTTTGCGCACTGCCTCCTCGACCTCGGTGGTTGCCACGTTCTCGCCCTTCCAGCGGAACGTGTCGCCGAGCCGGTCGATGAACGCGACATGGAACCAGCCCTGTTGGCGCACCAGATCGCCGGTGTCGAACCAGCAGTCGCCGTCCTTGAACGCATCCCGGACCAGTTTCGACTCGGATTGCTTGGAATCGGTGTAGCCGTCGTAGGGCGCGAGTGCGGTCACCTTGCCCAGCAACAGCCCGACCTCCCCGCTCTCTACCCGGCGCAGTCGCCCATCCTTCCCGCGCCGCGGAGAGCCCTGCTCCTCGTCGTACTCCACCACCGCATGCGGCAGCGGGCACAGGCCCGCGGTGTGATCCATGTTCAGCACATTGACGAACGCGATGTTCGCCTCACTGGCGCCGTAGAACTCCACCACCCGGTCAATCCCGAAGCGCTGCTTGAACTCATCCCAGATATCGGGCCGCAGGCCGTTGCCTGCCATCAGCCGGATCCCGTTGTCCGCGTCGTCGGGCCGCTCAGGTTGCTTGAGCAGGTAGCGGCACAGTTCGCCGATATAGACGAAACCGGTGGCGCCGTTTCGCTTCGCGTCCTCCCAGAAGTTGGTGGCCGAGAACTTGCGGCCGAGAGCCAGGGTCGCGTTCCCGGCGAGGACGGACGACAGCGCCACCGTCAGCGCATTGTTGTGATAGAGCGGGAGGCAGCAGTACAGGACGTCACGGCCGTGCAGCCGGATCGCCATGTTGCCCAGCCCGGATGATGCCTTCAGCCACCGTCCGTGTGTCATGACACTGGCCTTGGGCATGCCGGTCGTGCCGGACGTGAAGATCAGGAAGGCGCGCTCGCGCGCGGTGATCTTCGCGCACACCTCGGGATCGCCGATCGTCCCGGACAGCTCATCCGCGGCTGTCGAAAGCTCTTCGAACGAAACAGCATTGGCGGGACGCTCGGGCAGCGAGTCGAGTGCCTCCTCGGATTCCTCACCGCACACCACCAGTGCGGCCTCGAGCACCCCGATGCTGTGCTCGAGCACATCGCCACGCTGGTTGTGGTTGAGCAGGCCTGCGGTGCCGCCGATCTTGACGATCGCGAGCACGATCAGCAGCGTGTCCGGCCGGTTGTGCATCAGCACACCGACCACGTCACCGCGCTCGACGCCACGATCGGAAAGGACGCGGGCGAGCCGGTTCACGCGCTCATTGGCGGCCCGGTAGGTAATCGACTCCCCCTCGAACCGAATGAAGTCGCGATCCGGGTGCCGGTGCGCGGCGTGCTGGAACCGCTGGCCGAGCGAGTCCGCGCCGATAAGGCCCTGAACCAGCCCGATTCCCCCCGCGGCCAGCGTCGGCAGATCCGCGATGAGGCCCGGCAGCCGTTGCGCGATGTCCAGCAAACCGACGGTTCGCGAACTCATCCTCGATTCCCTCCTGCAGCGGCCGCGGCACACGCGTCGAGCGCGGCCTCGACCTCGGTCGTCCGGATCAGCCGGTCCAGTGCGCCGGAACCGACGAACCCACGGGTGCGCAGCCCGTCGAGCCAATCCAGTAGTCCGTCGTAATGTCCGATCGGGTCGAGCAGGACCACGGGCTTCGCATGCATACCGAGATACCCCGCCGTCCAGGTTTCGAACAGTTCCTCGAGCGTGCCGATGCCGCCGGGCAGCGCAATGAACGCGTCCGCCCGGTCCTCCATGATCTGTTTGCGCTGCCGCATTGTGTCGGTGACGACGAGTTCATCGGCCTCGGTGTCGGCGACCTCGCGGTGCACGAGTTGCTTCGGTATCACTCCGATGGTGTGTGCGCCCGCGACGCGCGCCGACTCGGCCAGCACGCCCATCATGGACACGTTGCCGCCGCCGGATACCAACCGCCACCCGCGCCGGCCGATCGCCGTGCCGAGTTCGGCAGCCAGTTCCAGGCACGATGGATCGTCGGTTCCCGAAGCGCAGTAGACACAGATCGACAGCGAAGTCACGGCGGTCAGGGTAGTAGTGCTGCGGCAATGCTGTGCCGATACGCCACCTCACGCCACGGCCGGCGGCACAGTATCGGTATAGAAGCGCATACGTTCCCGCAGACCGTCGGGGTCGATGCCGAATTGATCGGCCCCGTAGCGGTGTTTGCCTTTGCCGTCGCGCGGTTGGGCACTGTGGTGCTGTGCGATCATCCCGGCGGTGTCGGCGCTGTCGAGTCCCGCTGCTTCGTAGATTCGCCGCAGGGCGGCTTCGGGGTCGGAGACCAGATCCGCGTACTGGATGTCGAGCCACGTAACCGACTGTGCCTCAGGTGATTTCCGCACCGCGACGGAACGCCGCAGCCATAGTTCGGTTTGGTCGGTCTGGAACCGACCCACATCCACACCGTCGACGTGATCGCTGTAGGTGGATCGGTAGGTCGCGAACAGGCTCGCGCCCGACGCGACTGTTTCGACGATGTCGCGGTGCAAGTGCACCACGACGGCTCCCGGGTATGTCGCGATCAGATGGTCGAGCTCGGCAGTGTGCGCAGGTGCCTTGAGCACCCAGCGCCGACCGTCCTGGGCGTCGAGGATCTGCAGCAGGCGGCGATGCCGCAGGTACTCCTCGGTAAAAGATTCCCCGCCCAGCCAGTTCGCGTAGCTGTCCAGGCGGGTCGTCGCGGTGAACCCCCAGTTGTGCAGCGTGGTGCCCATCCCAAGCACGCACTCTTCGGGCAGCTCAGGCCCGGAATCGTGCACGGCGGCCATCGTGGGGTTGAGTACATGCAAGATGTGATGACCGGCGGCACTCGCCTCCAGCCGCTGGGCTCGCTCCCCCGGTTCCAGATCACCGGCCAGCTTCCACGGCGCACCGAGTTCGGCAGGCAACGGCGCCCGCAGTCGCGGATCGCGCGCGAGGAGCCGGAACAGGAAGGTGGTCCCGGTCCGCCACCCACCGGTGATCACGATCGGCGGATCCAGCGGCCGTTCCCTCACCTCGGGGTGCTCATCCAGGTACTCGGCGATGCTGGCCCGGGCGATCAGCCTGCCGGTCGCGGTGCTCTGCGCCATGCGCGCTCCGAGGGCATTGAGCCGGCCATCCTCGGCCGCTGAGCCGAGGTATTGGGAGAGGCCCGGCCGCCACCCCTCGGGATCGCCGAACACTTCGCCGCCACCGCTGCCGGAGGCGCGCTCCGCCACGCCTCGTGAAGCGCGATCGACCACGAAGTCGACGGCGTCGACGCCGAGGCGGTACTTGTCGGGGTTGGCGACCCGGTCGTTCTCCGCGGCCTCGTAAGCCGCGCGCGCCGCCGGTGTCCGCGGCGGTGCCTCCCACAGTGTCATGACTGCTCCGGGAGATCCGCGATAGCCACCCGTCGCACCACGGGGAGTTCGGGCGGACGTTCGGGCTGCAGGAACCGCATCACGATGATGCCGAACGGGCGCTGTTCGGTGTCGATCCAGTCGGCGTCGGCCACCCCCGGGTCGGTGCCGGCGACGACGAATCGATAGTGGCTACCAACAACGCTTGCCGTCGCACCCGTGTACGAGACATTGCGATAGCGGTGATCGAGCGAGTTGAGAAACCTGCTGTACGCCAGGATGTTCCAGAATCGGCAGTCCACCAACTCGCCCTCGATCAGTAAGGCCTCGTCCGGAGCAAGTTCCCAACCGCCGCGCAGATAGTGAATTCCGGGCTCGGTGAACACCGCACCGCCGCTCATCTCCTCCCAGTGCCGAAACTGGTTGGGCTGCGCCTGATCCGCAGCCTTGGCGGCATTCCAGATATGGGGCAGATAGTTCGTCGCGGTCGCGAGTTTCGACAGCTGCTTGGTGAACCGCGCCGGATCGATCGGCGGGGGCACCTCTGGACGCACAACGGGATCGATGGCGCACCAACCGATGTGATCGGTGCGCGCATCGTTGTGGAAGTGCCGTACCCACACCACCGTCGCTCTGTCGGGGAGTGCGAGCCAGTCACCATCGGCGGGAGCATCGCCGCCGAGCACTAGTTGGTAGCCGCCGGATTCGTCGAAGGTGAGCGTGTCACTGTCTATCCGGGCAGTGGCCTGAGCGTCCGTGCCGCCAGCGCTGGCATAGACGGTGATCGAGACATAGGCGGCGTCGCCCCGGTTGCCGCGAATTCGGTAGTGCCCGTCGGCGCGGATATCCGCGACCCAGTATTGGAAGTCCGGATTGTCCATTAGGAACTTCTGGCGCCACTGATTGAACGCGACGAGTTCGGGTCGGTCTCGGTCGACTTCGAGCCGGCCCAGTTGGTTCGTGACAGACCTCAGCAGCGCCCGGAATCCGTCTGCCTGTTCGGTTTTGGAGAGATCCGCAGTATCAGCGGCGACCTGTTCCCCGGCGGACCGCAATGCCTCGACGAACCCGTTCCATGCGTTGACTTCGGCGCGCGGCTGCGGTTCGGGTCCACCCGCGAAATCATCTGCCATGAACTGCCTCCCAGTGCCGGTCGTCGACGTCACTAGTGCATCTTGATTGTGCGGCGTGCCCGCCGCGGCGAGATCGGCAAAGCCGCCGCGACGGGCCACCAACGTCGTTCTACTTGCTGAATCGCCGGCCGATCTTCTGCACGACCGCCGGGATCTTCGACGCCCCCATCAGGGTGCGGAACGCGAAGCTGTCGTCGCGCGGCAAGATTCCGGCGCGCTGCACGCCATCGAGGAAGTCGTAGAGCGTCTCACCCTCGATCATGAGACCGTCCTTGTTGAAGTGGTAGCGGTCCACGGCCGGCGCCTGGATGAAGCGTCCGGTGCCGTGGATGGTCGGCGCGCTGTCGTCGTACGGGTACAGGCGAAGGGGGCCGCTCCAGTGCCCGCTGCCCATGTACCGGATCACCGTGCGGACCGTGCCGTCGGGCTGGACGTCGATGTAGGCCTGCTCGGGCAGCGGGTCGTAGCGCCAGTCGGGGATGGCATCGAAGAAGGCGAAGTTGTACTTCACGAACTCGTCGATGCCGACGATGGTCCGGCCGAACGTGGTGACGTCGGTGTAGCGGACGTCCTGTGCGTACAGCTCGTCGTTGATGCTCATGTCACGGACGAGAAAGCTCCACCAGTACTTCTTGGCCCAGGTCATGATCCACGACAGGTCTTGGTCATGGCACTCGCTGAGATAGTCCAGCTTGAGGGCGAACCACTCGAACCACTCCTTCGTGGTCTGCTGCAGCTCGCTTTCCGGGATCGCGCGGATCTCGACCGAGCGGTTGGAATTCAGGAATTCCGGCACCGGGCGCGACAGGCGCGGCTGGGCCAGTGAGCGCTGGAACTCTTCCTCGTCGAACATGCGACTCCTCATGCGTGGGATCGGGCTCCGCAGTGAACGCCCAAATTGGAATCGTATGATTCATGTTGAATCAAGTGATGTCAACATTGCCGCATGGAGCCGGTGCGATGCGAGGATGAACGGATGAGTGGACCGAAACTGTGGCGCGGGCAGACCCTGCAGGATCGGTCCAGCGAACGGCGTGAGCAGATACTCGACGTCGGCGAGCACCTGCTCGGAACGGGCGGCGCGACCGCCGTGACGATGCGCGCGGTGACCCGCGAGGCCAACCTGAGCCCCCGCTACTTTTACGAGAGCTTCGCGACGCGGGAAGAGCTGATCATCGCGATTTACGACCGGCTCGAAGCACAACTACTGGAACGACTGCTCGGCATCTCGCTCGACGGCGGCCTTCGCGTGACATTGCGGGAGGTGTTCGAGCGATTCGGCGATTTCTTCGACGAGGATCCGCGACGCGCGCGAATCCTGCTACGCGAACCACTCGCCGACGACACGCTGCACAACCACAGTGTCAGCCGCACACCGACTTTCATCCGCGCGGTGATTCCACTGCTCGGCGCCGAAGCCGGCGAACTCGCGCCGCCCAATGACGAGGACCTCGCGATTGCCGCTGCGGCACTGTCAGGGGCGTTGGTGTCGATCTATCTGGAGTACGCGGACGGGCGGCTGGTGCCCGACCGGGACCGGATTGCCCAGGCCGCTGTGGAAGTGGTCTTCGCACTCTCGAGCGCAATCCGCACCGGGAATTGATGCAGCCACGGGGACGCTGAACAACCACTCTTCGCCCGTTTCAACGGAATCCCGCCAATTCGAACGCCGAGCGGTTACCCAGCGCCAACCATCCACAATCTAAAAAACGTCTAACCAACCGTCCGAGGGTCTACGACGCGACGACGTCTCGCCGGCCAACCCGCTTCGGCGTAGGCGTGATAGCCAAACCGCCCATGGCCCGCATCAGGTGCGGATACACGATCGCCGGGCCGACCCACCTGTTGAGGTATCGGCGCAGTTCCTGCGGTGAGCGCGCTTCGTTGCCCTCGTCGATGAGGAACGAATGCATCACTCGGATCCCGAACTCCGCCAACTCATCGAGGTCATCCTCGCCGAAACCGTGGTCCTCCCAGTCGACGTCGTAGCGGTGCAACATGGCACGGCCAAAAGTCCTCGCGGTGTCGGACGTAATCGACGTGACCATCCCACCCTGCTTCGTGCGCTTGCCGAGTAGGTACATGACCTGGGCATCCTTGGACAAAGCCTCAATGGCGAAGGCCATCCCCTCGACCATCGCTGCTACGGGGTCCGTGACGCCCCGGCCGTGCGCCGCGAGCTGGTCGAGGAAACCATTCGCCGACCGCATGGCCGTCGCGAGCAACAGCGCATCGGTTCCGGGAAAGTACCGATAAACGGTCTGACGGGTCACGCCGAGCACCCTCGCCACGTCGGCGATTCGCATAGCCGACCCACGCTCGGCGATGATCTCGTCCGCGGTATCGAGAATCCGATCGATCGCTTCCTCGTCGGACTTCGGCGCGTTTCCACCCCACCCGCTACGCATCGAGTGTTCGCCCGCTGGCGTCGGCGTCACCCCTGTGCATGTGTGGATGATAGCCGCGATCAAGGCCCAGGGTTGACTCCCGCCGAACCGTCGCCAACAATTCTGGTTAGACGTTCTTTCAAAAGTGTATGACTGCCGGCCGAAGGACTGGACGATGAGCGATCTACAGGTCCGGCGCGTGCGCTTCGATTTCTCCGGCGCCGACGTGCCGTTCAACTGGAATCCCGAGCGGCCGGCATTTGCGGTGCAGTGCAATCTTGTTTCGTTCTTCGCGCCGGGATTCGAGAAGTTCATCGTCGACGCGACGCGTGAGGCCATACCGCTCATGCCGAATCCCGCTGACGCCGAGGAAGCCGACCTGTACCTACGTCAGGAAGCCCAGCATTCGGCGGCGCATCGCAGTCATATCCGCGCTCTGGTCCGGCGGTGGCCAGGGCTTCAGGAGACTGTCGATGAAGTCATCGCCTCGTACGACCAGCTCACCGCGACCAAATCCCTGGAGTGGCGGCTCGCATACCCGGCCATCGTGGAGGCGACGTTCACGCCGTACTTCAAGGTGTTCCTCGATCACGAGGACAAGCTGTTCCGGCCGGGAGATGAGCGCGTTTCGTCACTCTTCATCTGGCACTTCGTCGAGGAGATGGAACACCGCAGCTCTGCATTGGTCGTCTACAACGCCGTCCACAACGACTACCGATATCGGGCGAAGACCATTCCGAGCGTGGTCAAGCACCTCAACGAGATCATGCGCATCGTCATCCGCGGCTTCAAGGCGCACGTGCCCGCCGAGGATGGTGGCGACATCGCCGCGCTCCTGCCGGAAGGCGTGTCGTTCAAGACGATCCGTGAGTCGCGCCAAGTGGCCAAGCGACTACAAGAGCCTGGACAAGCCACGTACGACGGTGTGCCGAAGCGCGAATTGGTTGCCATGATCGTCGGACTCGTGCGCTCGCAAGGCCCGAGATTCGATCCAGCGGACGAAAGACTTCCAGTCCTTGCCGAGCGCTGGTTTGAGCGCTACGACGAAGATCCCAACAGCGCGGCCCGCTGGTACTCGGTCGGACGATCGGGCAGCACGCGATGAGCCCGGTCATCATCAACGACCCGTTCGATCTTCCGTGGCAGACGAACGTGTACGACACGCTGATCCTGGCGCTGTTCGTCGCCGCGGTGATCAACGCGGTCCGCCAATATCGCCGTGGCACACGGATGTACGCATTCGTCTTGGCCAGCGCGCTCGTCTACGGCATCGTGTTGGAACTTGCTGGGATGGCAACGCTGAATATGTACCTGCAGGGCGATTTCGCGATCATGCTGAACTTCCCCGCGATCCCACTCTTCGCCGGCACCACGGCAATGCCGCTCTACGTCACGCTGTTCTACCCGGTGATCTTCACGGTCGGATTCAAGGTCGTCGAGGCGCTTGGCATCGAAAAGAATTGGCAGGCAGCAATAACCGGCGGTCTGTTCATGATCTTCCTCGATGCTCCGTACATCATCGAGGGCAATCTGCGGCACGTGGTGTGGTGGACCTGGGACACCGATTTCATCATGTTCCAGTTCTGGGAAGGCTGGCCCCTCGCCGACATGGCATGGCAGGCGATATGGGGCAGCGCCTTCTACTTCCTCATGCTGCACGCGCGGCCGCGCCTCGACGGGGACATCGATCCATGGACCACATCGCGAGACTTCGTCATGCCCAGCCGCCGCGAGGCCGGATCGACGGTTGGACCGCCGGGGCAATCGCGGCATTCTCCCTCGCCTTCGCGGCGATGATCATCGGCAATGTTGTGCACGAGGGCGGCGTGACGTCGTACATCGTCGTTCAGACGCTTGGCCTGTGCGGTGTGCTCGCCTTCGCCACATTTCCGGTTTGGTCTCCGCGCCAGGACTCGGATGCCGCCGTTGCACGGACGATTCTCAGGCGGTCAAGTAGCCGCGCAACACCCGCTCAGCGTCGATGATCCGGTCGATGCGCACGTGCTCGTCACGCTTGTGCGCGAGGTTCGGATCGCCCGGGCCGTAGTTCACCGCAGGGATCCCGAGGGCCGCGAACCGCGCCACGTCGGTCCAGCCGTACTTGGCCCGCACCTCGCCGCCGGCGGCGGCGATCAGGTCCGCGGCGGCCGGAGCGCTCAGGCCCGGCAGCGCGCCGGACGCGGCATCGGTGCGCTCGATTTCGGCGTCGAGCCCGGCAAACACCTCGAGCACATGCTCGGTCGCCTCATCGATCGAACGGTCCGGCGCGAAGCGGAAATTGACGTCGAGCTCGGCCGCATCGGGAATGACATTGCCGGCGACACCACCCTCGATGCGCACTGCGGACAAACCCTCCCGGTACACGCAGCCGTCGATGTCCACCGAGCGCGCCGAGTACTCGGACAGCCGGGTGAGGATCGGAGCGAGCCGGTGAATCGCATTGTCGCCCAGCCACGAACGGGCGGAGTGGGCGCGAGTGCCCTTGGTGCGCACCCGCATTCGCAGCGTGCCCTGACAGCCCGCCTCGATCCAGCCGTCCGATGGTTCGCCGAGCACCGCCACGTCGCCGCGCAGCCACTCCGGCAACTCGCGCTCGATTCGGCCGAGCCCGTTGAACTTGGCCGCGATTTCCTCGCAGTCGTACATGATCAGGGTGATGTCGTGCACCGGCTCTGCGATCGTTGCGGCCAGGTGCAGGAACACCGCGTCGCCCGACTTCATGTCGGCCGTACCGCAGCCGTACATCACCTCTGCACCGTCGAGCAGCGCACGCGTGCTCGGCACGTTGTCCGCGATCGGCACCGTATCCAGGTGACCGGCGAGGATCACTCGGCTCGGCCGACCGAGGTTGGTGCGGGCCAGGACGGCATCGCCATTGCGGACCACCTCGAACCCCGGGGCCTGCGTGCGCAGCGCCGCCTCGACGGCGTCCGCGATCACGGCCTCGTCGTGCGATTCGCTCGCGATGTCCACGAGCGCGGCGGTCAGCGTTACGGGGTCGGCGTGCAGATCGAGTGCGGTCACGCCGTTCACCCTATGCGCCGCGTCCGCGGCCCTCGGGCTTACCGCTGCCGCCCTGCTTGTACCCAGCTTCCGGTGGGGTGGGCCGCTGAGTTCGTTCGCCGCCAACCGCGGAGGCGGCCTCGTCGATGATCGCCCGCATCGCCCGTTCGGCTCCCTCAGCGTCGCGGCGGCGGATCGCCCGCGAGACCTCGTCGTGCAGATCGACGGCCACCGGATTCGGCGTGGTGGGCATCATCCCGTGGTGCGTGCGGCCGGTGAGCACCTCGGCCACGACGTCGTAGAGCGAGCGCAACATCTCGTTGCCGCTCGCCTCGAGCAGTGTCTTGTGAAAGATCTTGTCCGCGAGCAGGTACTGCTCGAGATCACCGCTGCGGGCATGCACTGCCATGTCCGAGACCGCGGCCGCCAGAATCCGGCAGTGGTGTCCGTCTGCGCGCCGTGCGGCGAGTGCGGCGGCAATCGGCTCGAAGCCGCGCCGCAGCTCCGACAACGACGCCAACTGCGCCGCGCGGTCACCGGCATCGAGGCGCCAGCGGATCACCCGCGGATCGAAGACATTCCAGCGCTCGCGCGGCTGAATCGTGATGCCAACCCGTCGCCGCGACGCGACAAGGCCCATCGACTCGAGGACGCGGATCGCTTCCCGAGCGACGCCGCGGGACACGGTGTACTCGGCGCCGATGCCATCGAGGGTGATCACGTCACCGATCGCGAGGCGGCCGGAGACGATCCCTGTACCAAGCGCGGCCACCACGCTGCCGTGCAATTCCCCGACATTCACGGTTGCGGTCACGGAATCATCATCTCATCAGTTCATCGATCCAGATAAAGAATCGATGTATTTCGGAGATCTAGTTGCAAAAGTAGGACTATTCGTTCCATGATGTGACGGCAACCACAGTTCTGAAGGAGTGCTGCGATGCGAGAACTCGTCGTCATGGGTGTATCCGGTTCCGGCAAGTCCACCGTCGGAGCGGCGCTGGCGCAGCGGCTGCGCGTGCCGTTCGCCGACGCCGACGACTTCCATCCGCCGGCCAATATCGCCAAGATGACCGCCGGTCATCCCCTCGACGATGTGGACCGCCTGCCTTGGCTGGACGCTCTCGGGGCCTGGCTGGACGCACATCCGGATGGCGCAGTACTGAGTTGCTCTGCCCTGAAGCGGTCCTACCGGGACCGGCTGCGCAGCTATTGCCCAGACCTCGAATTCCTGCATCTGCACGGTGAGCGGCACGTGATCGAACGCCGCCAGGCCAGCCGACCCGGACATTTCATGCCCGCGTCCCTGCTCGACTCGCAGTTCAACACGCTCGAGCCGCTCGCCGCGGATGAGCGCGGACTGCTCGTCGACGTCGATCAGAGCGTCGACAACATCGTCACCGCCTATCTCGCCGGTACCGCAACGTCCGAGGAGAACTGATGTCCCCCACCGCCACACTCGCAGCCACCGACATGGTCGAGCCGGTTGCCGCAGGCTGGCAGCTCATCGTCGCGGCACTGGTGGGCATTGCCGTCATCGTTGTGCTGATCACGGTCGCGAAACTGCACCCGTTCCTCGCGCTGATCTTCGGCGCCCTGACCGTCGGCATCCTCGCGGGCGAGAACCCCCAAACCGTCCTCGAGTCGTTCGCGAAGGGCTTCGGTTCCACCGCGGCAGGAGTCGGCATTCTTATCGCGTTGGGCGCGATGTTCGCCAAACTGCTCGCCGATTCCGGTGGCGCGGACGAGATCGTGGACACGATCATCGGGCACGCATCGGTGCGCGCGCTGCCGTGGGCAATGGCGTTGGTAGGCGCGATCATCGGCCTGCCGATGTTCTTCGAAATCGGGCTCGTGCTGCTGATGCCGGTGATCTATCTGGTCGCGCGGCGCGCCGAAGTCTCGATCGTCACGATCGGAATTCCGACGCTGGCGGGCCTCTCGGTCATGCACGGACTGGTGCCGCCCCATCCCGGTCCGCTGATCGCCATCGACGCGCTCGGCGCCGACCTCGGTATCACACTGGCGCTCGGCGTGGTCGTCGCGATCCCGACGCTGATCCTGGCCGGCCCGTTGTTCGGCAAGGTCGCCGGCCGATGGGTCAACGTGCCCCCGCCGACCACCTTCGACGCGGACGCCTTCGCAAAGGATCTCCCGCGCCGCCCTTCGTTTGGCATCACGCTGTTCAGTGTCCTGCTGCCCGTCGTGTTGATGATGGGCAAGGCGATGGTGGACATCTTCATCGAAGACGAGGATCAGCCGCTGCGCCAGGTGTGGGACATCCTCGGCACTCCACTGATCGCGCTACTCATCGCGGTGATCGTCGCGATGTTCACGCTCGGCCGCGGCTCCGGCATGGGTAAGGCGGAGATCTCCAAGTGCGTCGAATCCGCGCTGCCGGCAATCGCTGGGATCCTGCTGATCGTCGCCGCCGGTGGTGGGTTCAAGCAGGTGCTCATCGATACCGGCATCGGCACCCTGCTCGCCGACTGGGCGAAGGATGCGAACATCTCGGTGATTCTGCTGGCGTGGGTGCTCGCGGTGCTCATCCGCCTCGCGACCGGCTCCGCGACCGTCGCCACCATCACCGCCTCCTCCCTCATGGCCGGCCTCGTGGAGGGCATGAGCTCGGGCGAGACCTCGTTGGTGGTGCTGGCCGTCGGTGCCGGTTCGCTGTTCTTCTCACACGTCAACGACGCCGGGTTCTGGCTGGTGAAGGAGTTCTTCGGACTCAGCGTCGGCCAGACGATCAAGACGTGGTCGATCATGGAGACAGTTCTGTCGGTGGCCGGTCTGGTCTTCGTGATGTTGCTCAGCCTGTTGATGTAGGGCATGCGCCTCGGGTGGCGGGCGACGTCCGGTCCCGCCACCAGTAACCTCTTCTCCCGTGAGCGCAACGGGAGCAGCAGCAGTCGGAATTGCCACCATCACGACGGACGGCACCGTCCTCGACACCTGGTACCCGAGCCCCAAGCTCGACGAGTACGAGGAGTCGGCGACCACCGAGATCGACGACGCGCCGGCCGATATCGCCGCGCTGGTCGGCGAAGACGAGGCGCGCGGTGTCCGCCAGGTCGCGGTGCGCACGACCATCGCCGACATCTCGCAGCCCCCGGTCGACACGCACGACGTGTACCTGCGCCTGCACCTGCTGTCCCACCGTCTGGTCCAGCCGCACGGCGTCAACCTCGACGGCATCTTCGGAAAGCTCGCCAACGTGGTGTGGACCAACTACGGTCCCGCCGCGGTTGAGGGATTCGAGACCGTTCGCACAAAGCTGCGAGCGCGTGGGCCGGTGACGGTATTCGGCGTGGACAAGTTCCCGCGCATGGTCGACTACGTGGTGCCGTCGGGCGTCCGTATCGCCGACGCGGACCGTGTCCGGCTCGGCGCGCACCTGGCTTCGGGCACCACTGTCATGCACGAGGGCTTCGTGAACTTCAATGCCGGGACGCTCGGCACCTCCATGGTCGAAGGACGGATCTCCGGCGGCGTCGTCGTCGACGACGGCAGCGACGTGGGTGGCGGCGCCTCGATCATGGGCACCCTGTCCGGTGGTGGCAAGGAAGTGATCTCGGTCGGCAAGCGCTGCCTGCTCGGCGCGAACTCGGGCCTTGGCATCTCGCTCGGCGACGACTGCGTGATCGAGGCCGGCCTTTACGTCACCGCGGGCACCAAGGTCACCGGGCCGGACGGCACGGTCGTGAAGGCCGGTGCGCTGTCCGGCAAGAACAACATGCTGTTCCGCCGCAACTCGGTGTCCGGCGCGGTCGAGGTCGTGCCGTGGAAGGGCGGCGGCGTGGAGCTCAACGCCGCCCTACACGCCAACGACTGACGCGGCTCAGTTCTCCCAGATCTTGCCGTAGGTCGTCACCGAGTCGCCCTTCGAACTCGTCAATGTGACGAATGGGCGGATGTTCGTGCTGCCAATGACGCCGGTAACGGTGCAGTGCACGCCGTGCACGACGAACGAGCCGCCCGCGCCGGACACGTCGCCGCTGGCAACCTCGAAGACCTGGACGCCCGGCCCATACCCGACCGAAAGGGCGAAACCGGCGGTGGGTATGAGGTTCTTCAGCTGAATGCCCTCGCCGGGAGGGGGCCTGGAGTCGATCCCGGGCGTCGAGTAATTCAGGTTGATCTGGCCGGTCGGACTGAACGGGTAACCGACCTGGTAGCCCATCGTGATCGTGCCGGAGAAGCTACTGGCCTTGCTGCCACGGACCACGAAAGCGGTCTTGCCGTCCTGGAACCATTCGCGGGTCAGCGGGTTTCGATCCAGTGGGGGCACGAACTGCAGGCTCGTGTCCCACTGCTGGACCTCCATCGAGTAGCCGTTCGGGGTCTCGATGACGGTCCAGTTGTCGAGACCGGCATTCGCGGTACCGCTGCCGAGCAGCGCCGCGGTGCCGGCCGAAACCGCGACGACGACCGCGGACACCATCGGCGCGAACCGCGCACGGATACGCGACGGACGAAGCTTCATGACCTGATCACCTTTTTCGGTTGTCGACCGGTCTCAATTGCCGAAAGCGCCGACCGCAGCGGTGTTTTCGTTAACCGCCCCAGCAACTCATCCGCACATGCGGAACAGGCGTGCACAACGCCACCTCGCGGGTAGGGAGAATCGATCACCCGCACGTGATGCGTAATTGATCCAGATCGCCTTCGAGAATAGTGATCAGAGACCGCACAAGTGACCGAAACGAGAGGTTAGGGCGTTGCGGTGCGAGCGTGCGGGTCGAAGCCGCCTGGAATCTCGTAGATGGCGCCGTCGAAGCCCGCGCGATAGAGATGGCCCTGCGCGAATCCCGTCGTCCCGCGGCCGTAGCTGAGCACGCTCGATGACGGAAGGCCACTGGCGAGCACGCAATACCGGTTCGGGCCGTCAACCCGAATGATCTGGCCGGCCGCATTGAGCGGCACTACCGGACGGTCGCGCGAATCGAGGGTCAGCCCGTCCGGTGCCGACAGGACTTCTCCGCCGGTGAAGGTGAGCAGCGACTCCGCCGCAACCGGGTTCGCAAGCGGGATCCGGCTCACGCCCGGATCGGCGAACGTCCGCGACACGTAGAGGTAGGTGTCATCGGCTCCGAGCACGGCGCCATTGGCACTCGGCAACCGCGCCCAGTCAGCTGCGACGGCTCCGTTTGAATAGACCCGACCCACCAATTGCCCGAAATCGTTGGTGGCGTAGATCGTTCCATCGCGAGCGACATCCATGCCGTCCGCGGCGCTGAGCCCGGCGGCAAACGGGGTGAGGCGGTTGGTAGCGATGTCGAGTTTCGCGATGGCGCCGGGACGCAACGAGTCGCCGAGGATGACGCGCGGGTCGGCACCAAAACCGACCAGCAGGGTGCCGTCCGGCGCCCAGGCCAGCGCGCCGGCGCCCGACCCACCTGGAACGGTCGCGACCGGAACCGCCGGCGCGCCCGGCGCATCGACGCGATACACCCGCCCGAAGATGAGGTCGGTGACGTATAGCCGTCCGGCCGGATCCACGGTCAGACCTTC